>JAGRJR010000032.1 GCA_020442635.1 Lysobacterales bacterium | reverse complement strand
TGTAAAAACTTTTGATTCAGTGATTCATCTTTCAACCAAAATGGCACATTCACTTCAGAACGGCAATCGGGTCTGACTTTGTTGAGGTAAAAATCACTTTGATCAACAAAATCATACAAACGCGATGATTTCATTTGGTTGTTCTGTTGAATAACACCTACCCCACCCTGCGCTTTAACCCAACGCAATACCAATAGCATCACATACCACGGAAAAGTGGGTGGTGTGTTGTAAAACGATCGGGTATCGGCATAGGTTTTGTAATCGGTCATGGTCGGTAATAGGTTTTTTGATTGGCCAATCATGCCACGCTTCATGATGACAAAGGTAATACCCGCGATACCCATATTCTTTTGTGCGCTGGCATAAATCATTGAATAGTCATTGACATCAAAAACACGAGTCAACAAATCCGAAGTCATGTCACAACACAAAGGTGCGCCGTTGGTTTTTGGTAGTTTATGCCATTGCACACCCTCCAATGTTTCGTTACTGGTGTAGTGAAAATAATCCGCCTTTGGATTCAAATTGCTGGCATCATAGGCTGGGATTTCTGCATAAACATCATCGCTGATGGGCGCTGTGCTGGTCACTTGAGTGAACCTGCCGGCTTCTTTAATGGCTTGTTTGCCCCAGTGACCATTGATGGCATAGATAGCATGACCATGTGGTGAAGAAATATTGGTTGGTAACATTGAATACTGTAATCTGGCACCACCAGGAATCAACATCACTGCATAATCATCCGAAATATTCAGCAACTCACGAGCCAGAGCCTCATTTTCGTCAGCCATCTCAGTAAACTCCTTGCTGCGATGAGACATTTCCATCACAGAGCAACCCGTGCCATTCCAATCAAACAACTCATCAGCAATTTGTTGTTTTACACTTAAAGGCAAGGCGGCAGGTCCTGCAGAAAAATTATAAACCGTCATTTTTTTGTAAGATATTTCCACGTTTGAGTGTCTGGAATTGTAGTATATTAGTAAACACAATGCTCTCATCTTTTTTGGCTAAACCATTTTTTATGAAGTTCAAAAACACCCACAAAGATTATCAGGTAACCGATGAATCAATTTATCGCAGCCGCAGAAAGTTGATCAAAGCCGGCTTGATAGGATCAGCCGCTTTTTTAACGTCACATGCGCTGGCTCTAAAATTACCCAAACACACCATTAACGGTCAATTCAAGATCGAAGAGATGACCAGTGAGAAAGACGCAACCACATACAATAATTTCTACGAATTCGGCTTGAGCAAATCAGAACCCGCTGAGGAGTCAGGCAGTCTTATCACCGACCCCTGGAGCATAGACATATCAGGTTTGTGCGAAAAACAAGGAAAAATAGACCTAGACAAACTGGTGATGAGATTTCCGCTTGAAGAGCGCATATATCGGATGCGCTGTGTAGAAGCCTGGTCCATGGTAATTCCCTGGATGGGTTTTAGATTAGCTGATTTAATTAAATATTGTCAGCCCTTGAGTAACGCCAAGTACGTTTATTTTGAAACTTTATATGACCCCAAACAAATGCCCAATCAAAATGGCCGCTCCATCCCCTGGCCCTACCGAGAAGGCTTGCGTATGGATGAGGCCATGAATGAACTGACACTAATGGTCATTGGCATGTATGGAAAAAAAATCCCCAATCAAAATGGTGCTCCCCTGCGTTTGATTGTACCCTGGAAATATGGTTTTAAAGGCATCAAGTCCATCGTTAAAATCAAATTCGTTGACAAACAACCACTGAATTCGTGGCAAGCAATTGCACCGGATGAATATGGCTTCTATGCCAATGTTAATCCGGAGGTCGATCACCCCCGCTGGTCCCAAGCCACAGAACGCAGAATTACAGGTGGCTTTTCACTGTTTAACAGTCGAATCAAAACCCAATTATTTAATGGTTACAGTGAGTATGTAGCTGACTTGTACAAGGGTATGGATTTACGCAAATTTTACTAATGAATCGATACATCACTCTTATAAAAATCTTGCTCTTTGGTTTACTTTTATTACCGTTAAGCCTGATGGTTTGGGATGGCTTCCAAAACAACCTCACCGCTGATCCGATTGAAGAACTGTTACACCGTACTGGTATTTGGGCATTACGCATCCTGTTGCTAACACTGGCAATGACTCCATTGAAATTCTTAACAAGCCAATTCATATTTATTCGTTTACGTAGAATGACTGGGTTGTTTACATTTTTCTACGCAACTTTACATTTAACTATCTATTTGTGGCTAGACTTAGAATTTAATTGGCCACATTTTTTTGAAGACGTACTTGAACGTCCCTACATCACTGTTGGGATGTTGGCCTGGATGCTGATGCTGCCAATGGCCATCACTTCAAACAAGTTTATGCTTAAAAAACTGGGTAAAAAGTGGAAAACTATCCATCGCATGGTATATTTGGTGCTCATTTTGGCTTGTTTGCACTTTATCTGGTTGGTCAAATCAGATTTAACTGAACCTTTGACTTATGCTGGAATCGGGTTAATATGGCTGCTTTTCAGAGTCATGGTATACCGTGGAAAAAGAACTCAAAACGTTTGAACGATTCAAAAAAGATCGAGCCACTCGCAGGAAACAGGCCAATATGCTTTTGCATATTTGCAAAGCCATTTCAGAAGCGGGGGCGCCGGCACATCGTTTAGAGGCTTATATGCAGGTAATTTCGGAGAAGTTTAATCTGGAAGCCAGTTTTTTTGCCATGCCTACCGCTGTTCTGGCCAGTATTGGTGAAGATGAATACAGCCAAAGGTCTTATATGATTAAGACCAACCCTAATGACATTGACTTGAAAACTTTACATACCATTAATGATGTCATTAACCAGCTGGAAAATAACCAAATAGATATTGACAAAGCCTTGCAAGCCATCAAATCTTTGAACAATCAACCAGCAGAATACCCAAGCTGGCTTGTAGCACTGTGTTTTGGTATTGTTGGCGGTGGTTTCACCACTTTATTTTCAGGGAGCTGGTACGATGTAGGCGTAGCCAGTTTATTAGGTTTAGTCACCGGCCTTTTCACCATTTACGGCGCCTCTCACAAGTATTTATCCCAATTATTAGCGCCAATGGCTGCGATGATTGTTGGTATTTCTGCTTTGGTGATTAGCCATTATTGGCAAACCATAGACCATTTTCTGGTTTCTTTGGCTGGATTGATTATTCTGGTTCCTGGACTTGGTATCACTGTCGCTATGCGTGAATTATCAACTGGACATTTGGTTTCTGGCAGCAGCCGTATGGCCGGCGCTGTGACCACCCTTTTTTTATTGTCATTTGGCTTAGCATTGGGCTATTTAATTGCCCAGGCGTTGTTTGGGGAGACTGTTGTGAACAAATTGCCCAGTGTTCCAAAATGGTTCAGCTATCTGGCACTGGTCATTACAGCTTTGAGTTTTTCAGTCTTATTTAAGGCCAGGTTACAAGACACGATTTGGATTTTTCTGTCTATCGTATTGGCTTATGCTGGTTCCAGCGTTATAGGTTTGTGGTTGGAACAACCTTTTAAATCTCTGGTGGCAGTGATGGTGATTTCTATTGCCGGCAATATCTATTCTCGAATCAGTTCCAATCCCGCATCGGTGATGCATATTCCTGGCATTATTTTACTGGTTCCAGGTAGCATAGGGTTTAACTCCCTTTCAGCCATGTACACCAATGATACCATTACTGGCGTTCAGGCAGCATTCAATGCTGTGTTGATTGCAGTGGCTATTTCTGTTGGATTGCTGGTAGGCAACTTACTGGTTCCAGCCAAGAAAGAGCTGTAATAAATTTAGACATCCCACTTTAACGAAAACCAATTATGCTTTTTTCAGCAATAATCAAAAACTTTCTTGTAATAGTAGTTCGACGGATTTATCATTTCGGACACTAAAAAAAGAGGTATAAAATGAAACTTAAATTATTCATCGTTTTGTTTTTGATTGTCAGTGTATCGGCTGTGGCAGAAATAAGACAAGAACTGGGTGCTGATCAGAGCGTTGATTATGCATCATTAACCCAATACGGCCCGTGGGATGATCGGAATTACCAGCTAACGGCTTCTGATTTGGCTTTGTTGCCTGCGAACGACCAGTACTTAAGAAACGTACCGGTTTTCTACAAAGTTTGGGCAAGAAAACAAAATCCTGGTATGGGTGATTTTTACCCCAGAGAACTCTATCAAACCTTTTTAATTAATTTTGGTGGTTTGGTCATTGATGGTCATTGGTATAAAGAGGGACTTGGTCTCTACCACCATCCAAACAATCTAAATGGTACTGCAGATAAGAATTACCGTGGAGGCACTGTAGATCCAGATTTAGAGGTACTTTTAACAGCTGGCGCAGAGTCCACCATTGAATTTAATCCAGATAACAATATGCAAGCTGTTGCTGGTGTTAATGCAGGTGGCGGTCAATCCATGTTCTATTCTACAGATGGCGGTGTAAACTGGTCATTGTCGCAAGTTAACTCAGGTTCCTGTTGTGATCCAACCATTGATTGGTCAACCACTGCGGTAAGTCCGCAGCGTGTTTATCAGGCTGATTTAGGTAACTGTGGTGCTGTGTGTAACATCCGTGCCTCATGGTCAGATGACGGCGGTCAAACCTGGGCGCCCATGATTACCATTGATGGCGACCAACAAAATGACAAAGAATTCATCCATGTAGATCGCTCACCCACTTCTCCTTTCATGGACAATGTTTACATAACTTACCATAAAAACAACCAAATGCGTTTTGCAAGGTCAACAGACCATGGTGAGACCTGGTCAACACCCATCAATGTCGGTTCTGACACAGGTATTGGTAGTGATATTACCACCGATTCAGCGGGTAACATTTACTATATTTATCCGGGATTGAGTGGCTCAGGTATTAATATGATTAAATCAACTGACGGTGGTTTAACATTTCAACCTGTAGTGCAGGTTTCTACTATCAGAGGTATTTTTGACTTCCCGATTCCTGCGATGGAAACACGCGAAGTGTTTATTTATGCAGCTGTTGATGTCGATTCAAACGACAATATCTATGTTGCCATAACCGATGAAACTGCTGGCAGTACTGGTGGCGGCACAGGCTCTGCTGCCAACAATCATGCAGAAATCAGGGTATTTAAATCAACCGACGGTGGAGCCAATTGGAATGAATTACCTAGTCCCCACCCCACCGCTGATGCCGCAACTGTCGACCGTTTCCATCCATGGATGATGGTTGGTGAAAACGATGCCATTCATATTGGCTTCTATGACACCAGAAATTCGACCAATAGAACTGGCGTTGACTTTTACTACAACGTATCTACCGATGGTGGTGCTTCTTGGCTAGCAGAAGGTGCTCAAAGGTTTTCAACACAAACTTCCACCAATATTTCAGGTGGCTTTGAGTGGGGAGACTATAATGGTTTATCAGTTGTGAATGACAAGCTGGCAATGATTTGGACAGACCACCGTGGATCACCTACTAATACGTTGGTAGGACTGGTAACTAACCAATTTGGCTCTCCATTTAATGTTACCGCCAACCCTTCTTCAATCAGTGTATGTGCCAATGACATTAACAACACAATCACTCTTGACGTCGTTGGGTTCCAAGGTTATGCAGGAACAATCACTTTAAGTGAAGATTCTGTTCCTGTTTATGTTAATAATGGAGCATTCTCTACCAACGGACAAGTCGCACCATTTACTTCAGATTACACTTTTGATGTAGACAACAGTGGAACTACTGGTACTGACTCGTTAATACTACTTGCTACTGGCGATGACAATGGCGACATCACTACGGTTAATGTCAGTGTTGATGTGACTTACTCTGGTGGTGCTGCGGGCGCTGTGACATTACAAACACCCGCCGACATGTCAAGTGGAGTCTCTGTACAACCCACTTTTAGCTGGACAGTTGATGCCAATGCCACTGCTTATATGATAGAAGTTGCCACTGATATTCAGTTCAATAATATTGTTGTTTCTGAGACTGTCAATACCAACTCTTATCAAGTCGCATCAGATCTACAAACAGTTACTGAATATTACTGGAGAGTCACTGCACTAAGCCCATGTGGAGATACTGTCAGTTCTGTATACAGTTTCACAACCCAGGTTGCACCTGGTGATTGTCCAATTGGTACAGTTCAGTCTGATGTGTATAACTATGCCTTTGAAATTTCAAGTGATGTGATTTTTGGACATCAGTTTGATACACCGACAGGTTATGTTGGCGGAGACAGTACAGATGAAGGTTTTACCGTGCAAACTGCTACTGGCGATGTTAACTGGGCACTTGAAAATGTTGGAAATGGTGGCTCTGTCGCTTTCCAAGCTGATGATTTACCCACTGTTAATGACACATCATTATTAACTCCTGTCATGAATTTACCTGTTGGAGTTGGCCCATTAACTTTAAGATTCTGGAACACACAAACCATTGAGGATCGCACTGGTGGTTGTTATGATTCAGCTACACTTGAAGTTTCAGTCGATGGTGGTTTGTTCACACAAGTAACCAATGCCGACATCATTAACGATCCATATAATGGACCAACAGATGGTGGTTTCGGTCATCCTTTACCAGCTGGTACTCAAGCATGGTGTGGTGACCCTATGGCAGCCACTGAGTTCAGCGTTGACATTAATGCTTATGCTGGGCAAGATGTACAGTTTGCTTTCCGCATGACTTCTGACAGCTCAGTTGGAAGAACAGCAGGATGGGCAATTGATGATGTTAGGGTTACAGGTTGTGAAGCACCCTAATTAATTATTATTGAGCTAAACTAAAGGGCATCTTTTTAGGTGCCCTTTTTTATGGGATAATGACATTCATGGTCAGAATAGATAAATGGTTGTGGGCGGCTCGTTTTTTTAAAACCCGTTCATTAGCAAAAAAAATGGTAGAGCAAGGTAAAATCAAGATCGATGGACAAAAGTGCAAACCGTCCAGAAACATAGACATAGGCAACCAAATATCGATTAAAAAAAATGATTTAACCTGGGTGGTTGATGTGTTACAAATAGCCGACAAGCGAGGGTCTGCAACCATTGCACAAACACTCTATGCAGAAACTGAAGAAAGCATAAAACAGCGGGAATCCTCAACACTTCTGAAAAAAATGGAATTTCATTCCACTCCAAAGCCAGAGAAAAGACCCACAAAAAAACAACGCCGAGACATCAAAAATTTCAAAAACCAGACATAAAAAAAGAGCCAGTTTGGCCCCTTTTTTCCTATCCATTTTGCTAATATTAAATTTCAATCCATCTACGGCTTACATCTCCATAAACCATAAAATGTGGATTTAACAAAGAGTCTTTGCTGTTGTATTTCAAAGGCTTACCATCAAGCGTCACCACATATCCTCCTGCTTGCTCAACAATACATTGTGCTGCGGCGGTATCCCATTCTGAAGTTAAGCCTAACCTTGGGTATAAATCAGCTTTACCTTCAGCCACCAAGCAAAATTTTAGAGAGCTTCCCATGCTGACTAATTCATGTTGCCCGAGACGCTCAAGATAGGCCTTAACGTCATCACTCATGTGCGAGCGACTGCCTACAATGGTAGGTTTGAAGCGACTGTGTTTCATCACACTGATGGCTCTTTTTTGCCCGTTGTCTCTTTTATAGACACCTACACCAACTGCTGCTGAATAACTGACTTTGGATACAGGTACATATACACATGACAACACTGGTTTTCCTTTTTCTATCAGTGCAATGTTTACAGTAAATTCGCCGTTGCGTTTGATGAACTCCTTGGTACCATCAAGCGGATCAACCAGCCAATATTTATCCCATGTTTTACGTTCTTCATATGATATTTGAGCCGATTCCTCAGATAAAACAGGTATATCTGGAGTGATTGCTGACAAGCCCTGAATAATCACTTGATGTGAGGCCAAATCAGCTTTGGTTAATGGCGAGTCGTCAGTTTTATGATCAACCCCAAAATCCCCTGATTCATAAATTTCCAAAATGGCAACACCTGCCTTTACAGCAAGTTGTTCAACTTGACTTAATAACTCATTCATTTAATGTTTTCAATCCTAAAGCATGGGTTGTGTCTGTACCTGCCAATATACTGGTTGTTTTCAACCCAACTGGCTTCCCTTGAATATCTGTAATCACGCCACCTGCTTCTCTGACAATCACAGTTAATGCTGCAATGTCGAGAATGTTAACATCTGACTCAACAACCAAGTCGATTTTTCCAGATGCCAACAAATGGTAATGATAGAAATCCCCGTAACCTCGTATTTTACTGAATTTTTTTAACAAGTGTCCTAAACTTTGCCAATTATTGTTAACCAAAGACTGTATGTTTCCGGTAGAAATGCAAGAACTATGGGCCACATATTTCGCAGCCACAGCTATCGATATACCATTGAGGAAAGCGCCCTTGCCTTTCACCGCCCAAGCCATTTCACCGAATATTGGCGCATTTGAAACCCCCATAACCAGCTCACCTTGATACATTAATGCAATTTGAGTTGAAAAGAATGGGTACTGTCTGACAAAACTTTTGGTACCGTCGATCGGGTCAATCAACCACAAAAAATCACTGTCTTCATTGTCAGATCGCCCATACTCCTCGCCGAAAATCCCATGATCTGGGAAATGCGCAGTGATTTCAGCCCGAATCAGTTGTTCCACCCTTTTATCTGCAATGGTCACCGGTGTTTCATCACCTTTAACTTCTGTCTCAAGGTTACTGGCCTGATAATATTTTTCTATGATTTTTTCTGATTTTTTGGCAGCGGCTTTGGCCACTTCAAGGGCTTTCTTAAGCAGTTCATCAGGCTTTTTGCTGTTGTTCATCTACTCTACCGTAAATATCTTCAAAACGCTCAATATCATCTTCTCCAAAATAACTTCCACACTGCACTTCTATCAAAGCAATGTCATGCTCCGTTGGATTTTCCAACCGATGCAAAGTTTCTACCGGAATATAGACAGACTTATTCTCTTCCAGTAAAAATTCCTCGTCCCCAACACGCACTTTGGCGGTACCAGAAACCACCGTCCAATGTTCACTGCGTTTGTGATGTAACTGCAAAGACAATACCTGACCCGGCTTAACCACCAAACGTTTCACTTTACAATCATCCTCATCTTCCAAAATGGTGTAACTACCCCAAGGTCGATGAACTGTTTTGTGAAAAATTGCGGCCTCATGGTCTTTGGCTTTGAGAAACTGCACCACATCTTTAACGCCTTGTGATTTGTCTTTATGTGCAATCAATACCGCATCGGTGGTATCAACCACCATCAAATCACTGACACCAACAGCCGCAACCAGGCGGTCCCCTGCTCTGATGTAACAGTTTTCAGAGTCTACAGTAATGGCCTTACCTTCAATGCGGTTACCCGCTTCGTCTGACTCCAATAAACCAGCCATGGCGTTCCAAGATCCAATGTCATTCCAATCAAAACGTGAATCGACAACAGCCCGTTTAGCCGCTTTTTCCATTACTGCATAGTCTATTGATATGTCAGGCAATTGCATGAATTGATCCAAATCAAATTCAATTTGGTTGCCAGACGTTTGTGTCGAATCAAAACACACTTGAGATTGAGTCATTACATCATTGGCTGTTTCTTTCATCGCATCCAATAGACTACCTACGCGGAAAGCAAACATGCCTGAATTCCAGCTGTACTCACCCGATTTTAAATACGACTGTGCAGTGGTCAAATCTGGTTTTTCAACAAACTGGTCTATTACAGCCGCTTGTTCATTGAGTTTTTCACCGGCCTTGATATAACCATAACCGGTTTCAGGAGCCGTGGGAAATATACCAAATGTGGTCAAGTAACCTTGTGAAGCTAATTCGGCAGCTTGTTTCACTGTGCTGTTGAAGGTTTCAAGGTCTTTGATTAGGTGGTCAGATGGCATAATGACCATGATGGCATCATCACCATGTGATTGTTGAACTTTTAAGGCAGCCAAAGCGATGGCTGGCGCGGTATTTCGCCCTGCAGGTTCTAATAAAAACGATTGCTTTTCGATATCACAACTGGAATTTTTTCGATAAATATCCTTACACAAAAAGAAATAATCACGAGATGTGACAGTAACCACTTCTCCTTCTGTGGCCAAGTTTAAGGCACGGTTAAAGGTTAATTCTGCCAAGGTTTTTCCATCAGCCAGTTGCATAAATGGCTTTGGATAGGCTTTGCGTGATACGGGCCAAAGGCGCGTGCCTGCGCCACCAGATAAGATAACGGGTATTATTTTCATGGTTTCATCCTTTGCATACATAGTTGTAAAGTGGTTTGCCAATGCGGTAGTTTAACATTAAACGTACCTTCGAATTTTTGACAATTGAGTACCGAATATTTAGGTCTTTCTGCTGCTGTTGGAAAATCTTTGGTAGATATGGGTATCAATGAAGGTTTGTTTTCAATTAAACCAATTCTTTGGGCATGAGAAAAGATTCTCTGTGCAAAACCAAACCAAGTGGTGGAACCACTGGAAGTCAAATGGTAAATCCCAGTTTCAGGAATATTTAAAGCCAACATGGTAGCCAACGCAATGGTTGCAGCCCATGTGGGCGAACCTTGTTGGTCATTGACAATGGTTAATTCTGATCTTGTTTCCACCAGACGGAGCATAGTTCTTAAGAAATTTTGTTTGCGTGATGAAAACACCCATGCTGTCCTGAAAATCATGTATTGGCAACCACTGTCTATAATAGCCTGCTCACCACGGGCTTTGGACTGGCCATAGAACGATTTGGGGTTAATCACATCTTTTTCTTTCCAAGGGAATTTGTGATCACCAGAAAACACATAGTCGGTGGAATAATGCACCAACATGGCTTTACATGTTTTGGCTGATTCAGCAAGTAATCTAACTGCATTGTGATTTATTTGTTCTGCCAATTCGGTTTCTGTTTCGGCCATATCCACCTGTGTATAGGCAGCGGCATTACAAATCACATCGGGTTTAATATTTTCAACTTTTTTGACCACATCGCTGTCATCAGTTAAATCCAACTTGATCGTGGTCATACCATCAATATCACGGCCATCAGATGTGGTTGGAATCACCTCGCGATTGAATTGTAAGGTACGCCACAATTCATAGCCAACTTGTCCATCAACGCCAATCAACAAAACTTTCACGACGCAAACACCGGCAATCTATTGACATCAAACTCTTTTAGTTTCAGAGCTTTAGAGTCTTTTTCTGATAAAACTGGTGAACTTAATGGCCATTCAATACCGATTGCCTGATCATTCCATAATAACGAAGCTTCAACACTGGCATCATAGTAATTGGTGCACATATAGCAGAAAGTCGCTGACTCTGACAGAACACAAAAACCATGAGCAAAGCCTTCTGGCACATAAAATTGTTTGTGATTTTTTTCACTTAAAATCACCGCTTCGTATTGACCAAATGTAGGAGATCCTCTGCGAATGTCAACCGCTACATCAAAGACCTCACCTTCCAAAACATATACCAACTTGCCTTGAGCATTAGGATTTTGAAAATGCAAGCCTCTTAGCACACCATGCTGTGACTTAGATACATTACTTTGTACAAAGTTTTCTTTGATACCAGCTTCCTGGTAACGCAGTTGTTGCCAGGATTCCATAAAATAACCACGTTCATCACCAAACACATTAGGCTCGATGGTCAAAACTCCGCTTAACTTCGATTCAGTAACTTTCATTAATGACCTTTAACCAAAGAAATCAAATACTGTCCATAACCGTTTTTCTTTATAGGTTCAGCCAGTTTCATCACCTGTTCAGCATCAATCCAGCCATGTTGATAAGCGATTTCTTCAGGACAAGCGATTTTAATACCTTGTCTTTTTTCAATGGTAGAGATGAAATTGGTGGCTTCAGCCAAAGAATCATGGGTACCGGTATCTAACCAGGCATAACCCCGACCCATCAGCTCAACATTGAGGTTTTGTTGAGACAAATAAACTTTGTTCAAATCAGTAATTTCTAATTCACCTCGAGTAGATGGTTTCAATGCTTTGGCAATATCAGTGGCCTGACCATCATAGAAATATAAACCAGTCACTGCATAATTAGATCTAGGCGCTTTGGGCTTTTCTTCAAGATCTATTACCACACCATTATCATCAAATGCAGCCACGCCGTAACGCTCAGGATCATGCACTCGATAACCAAATACAGTAGCACCGACATTCCTGTTATTGGCATTGGCCATTAATGTGCGCATACCATCACCATGAAAAATATTATCACCAAGAATCAAACATGATGGCGCACCACCCACAAAATCATCACCAATTAAATATGCCTGTGCCAGTCCACCTGGATCAGGTTGTACAGCATATTGTAAATTCATGCCCCATTGTGAGCCATTACCCAACAATTGTTGAAATAAAGGCTGTTCATGCGGTGTGTTAATGATCAATACATCTTGAATACCAGCTTCCATTAATGTGCTCAAGGGGTAATAAATCATCGGCTTATCATAAACTGGTAATAACTGTTTACTGATTGAGTGGGTTAAAGGATACAATCTTGTACCCGAACCACCTGCCAAAATAATGCCTTTTCTACTCATGCTTGTTGCGCTCCTAATCGCTGGCCCTGGTATGAACCATCTTTAACTCGATCACACCAGGTTTGATTATCCAAATACCATTGCACTGTTTTGCTGATACCTGATTCAAAGGTCTCTTTGGGCTGCCAGCCAAGCTCATTCAGTAATTTGCTGGCATCTATGGCATAACGACGGTCATGACCCGGGCGGTCTGTTACGTAAGTAATAAGGTTTGTTCGAGGTTGTTCTAAGGGTTTTATTTCATCTAACAATTCACATAAAATGTTAACAATTTCAATGTTTTGCCGTTCTTCATTACCACCCACATTATAAACTTCACCGACTTGACCTTTGGCAATCACAGTTTCAATCGCTCGACAATGATCTTCAACATACAACCAATCACGAACATTTTTTCCATCACCGTAAACCGGTAAGGCTTCCCCGTTCAACGCTTTATCTATCATCAATGGAATCAGCTTTTCCGGAAATTGAAATGGGCCATAATTATTGGAACAGTTGGTGGTCAAGACTGGTAAACCATATGTGTGGTGATAGGCTCTGACCAGATGATCTGAGCTGGCTTTTGAGGCTGAATAAGGTGAATTGGGCGCGTAAGCTGTGGTTTCTGAAAATGCACCGGTTTCACCCAATGACCCGTAGACTTCATCAGTTGACACATGCAGAAATCGGAAGCGTTGTTTTTTCTCACCACTCAAACTTTGATAATACTTCAGAGCTTGCTGTAGCATATTGAAAGTGCCCATCACATTGGTTTCGATAAAAACCTGCGGGCCTTCGATCGAACGATCCACATGAGACTCGGCAGCAAAATGCACAATAGCATCTGGTTGATGTTGTTGTAACAGCTGACCAACCAATTCGGCATCACCGATATCGCCTTTGACAAAATGATGGCTGGGATGATCTGCTACGGCTCTTAAAGTATCCAGGTTGCCTGCGTAACTTAACTTATCAAGATTAATGATTTCCCTGTTATTTTTAAGTACTTGGCGCAACACAAAGTTACCACCAATAAAACCGGCACCGCCAGTCACCAACCACTTGTCAGTCATAAAGTCGTCTATTTACAAAAGGCGCATATTATACCAAACTCAACAGTTAAAGGCAGGTTAATAAATACGGTTAAGGTTGGAGCGACGGTTTCCAAGAATTATTCAAATTGATAGTCAAAGGTATGGATATCGGCTGCCCAGAGTTGTGCCACTTGTTCAGTTAATGAATCATTATAGTAACTGCGGTAATCACGGCGTTTAACCTGATTGATATGTGGCATTTCAGCAAAACTCAAGCCAATCTTTTCTCCAACAAAAGCCAGTGATTCATCCAATGTTTCAAGTTTGCCAATATAGTCCATGCCCATTTCACCATTTTTAAGCTGTAAAGCATTGACTTGATGGGCGGCTGGCCTTTTGGCTTGATAGGCTACAAATTCCGTAAAATTCATGGCATGTAGTTTTTTATGCCGCGAATGAGTGGGTTGGGTTTTGATGTATTCATATTCAGAAACCAGTCTGTCCCAAGGGTTTCGGACAATGGCAAATTTAAAATATTGGTTGAATCTATCAGCGGGCATACTTCGTTCTGCTTCGACGAGATTGGAATGTTTGCGGAATGAAAATTGGTGATAACTAACAGGAAAACCATTACGGCTCAATAACTTATGCCATAAATTGTTGTTTTTAGGTAAAGACACTTTTTCAAGAATTTGTCGTAAGCTGGTTCCTGCTGCTTTGCGAATATGGACAAAAACAAATTGATGGCTATCGGAAATGAGCATCTAAAGTGGCTTAACAAAAGTCCCACATTAAACAATATTTTTTGCTTTAAAACAAATAACCCTTTTTTGATTCTGGTTCGTATATCTGGATGTGATATTAATCTTACAGAGTGATGTAGATTTCGAGTTCTGCTCTACCCTATTGATAAACTTGAACAAATCATCTGAACCTTTTTTCGTAGATTGATGTCCGAATAATGACTACTAAGGAGAAAATCATGAAAATAAAAAGTTTAATCTTGTTGTTTGTATTAGTTACCACCGCTGGTCAAAGCATGATTGCCTATTCACCGGATGCCATTCAAATTAAAGAAATCAATGGCAAGCTTTATCAAATGACCCGTGAAGAATGGTATCAGGAAAACGTATCACCAGATGATACCAATGAAGTTAAACCTCAACAATGGGACACAATAATTAAAAAGGGCAATCCTGAGTTGACCACCGCTTTGCTACATGCATTGGGACAATTTTTACCCAACGATGAACTTGAACGCTATTTGACTTTGGGTTTATTAAGAAAACAAAACATGAATAAGCAATCTCGTTTTCTTATTGCGCAAAGCGCTTATCAAATTTGGCGGGATAAGTTGGGATGGGAATCAGCTTATCAAATACGAACCAATGAAAAACTCAGGCAAAACTTAATGCCAGCTGTTCAATGGAAAAGCCTGTTTTATCTACCAGAGAATCAATTTTCATCAGCGGCCGAAGCAGTAGATTATATCCACAGTTTACAAACCCAGGTAGAAATCACCGACCATAGATACAAGATTCAGCAAGCCATCAATAAGATTTACCAACACAATGACCTGGATGATTTAAAATTATGGATGAAAGACAGTGAATTCCCAGTGGCTTTGGGTAGTTGGCTGGCATTACACCGACTGGCACCTGAAAAACATGCCAAGGAAATTTTAGAAAACGCTATTTGGTGGCAAGCAGAAATACCTTACACATATGGTTCTGGATGTATTCGAGTGACTGCCCATTTAACACCTGTACTGGCTGCCTTGGATTTATTCAGTGATTATTTGACCACTGACCAAATTCACAAAGTCTTGCTGGATGTGCCTGATATTTGGAACACATCAGGCATCTATGATTTTACGGTCAATAATCCACAAACATATGAAGTCTTGCAACGATTTGATCATCAATTTAAGCACATGTATAACTTTGAAAAAATCCAAACTAACAAGAAGCTACAACATATGACCAGTGATGAATTGGCGGTGTTTTTTACTGATACAGAAAGCCGTTACCTAATCAATGAGTTGACATTCAATCAAAACCTGTTGGATTATTTAAGTAATGAACTTAAAACCAATGCTGGCTTTGATGGTGACATATTTCTCAATAAGGCTTTTAACAGTAAAAATGAATATGCCAGGCAATTTGTCAAATTATATATTGACAAACAATTAGCTAAAGTCAGTCAAATGGACCACAATAACTTAAAGGATTCTTTACTTACTTATATCAGCATTTGGCCTCGAGACTGGCAGGCATTGAAACAGCAAGTCATTACACAATTACAGTAATCAATTCGACTGTTTTCCAATCAACCCTGAGAGCCAATCAGGGTTGATTCGTATCTATGACCTACAATCAGATCATCAACGATTGAAATACCATGAAGATTACCGAATCCCCAGCCAAAAAGCCATCGATTGTGCTATAATCGCCGCCTTTTTTAACAGACCCAATAACACACATGAAAATACTTGTAGCGATTAAGCGTGTTGTGGATTACAACGTGCGGGTTCAGGTCAAGCCTGACGGCTCTGGTGTCGCCACCGACGGCGTCAAAATGAGCATCAACCCTTTTGATGAAATTGCCATTGAAGAAGCCTTGAGAATCAAGGAACAAGGCAAAGCCGATGAAGTGGTGGTTGTCACCATTGGTAGCAATGACTCACAGCAACAACTGAGAACCGCGATGGCCATGGGTGCTGATCGTGCCATCTTGGTTGAATCTGCTGGTCCTGTACAACCCTTACAAGCAGCGCAAGTATTATTAAAGGTCATCGAAGATGAACAACCTGGTTTGGTCATTACCGGTAAGCAAGCCATTGATGATGACAACAACCAAACACCACAAATGCTGGCTACACTGTGGAACCGTCCACAAGCCACATTTGCTTCAAAAGTTGAGTTTGTTGGTGACAATCAATTACAAGTCACCCGTGAAGTTGATGCTGGCTTGGAAACCATTCAAGTTGAATTACCTGCAGTGGTTTCAACTGACTTGCGTTTGAATGAGCCTCGATTTGTTAAATTACCTGACATCATGAAAGCCAAGAAAAAGCCATTGGATGTTAAGACCATGGGCGATGTATTGCCTGATGCGCAAGGCGTAGCCATTGAAGTCATCCAACATGAATCACCACAACCTCGTCAAAAAGGCGTGATGGTTGAATCGGTGGATGAGTTGATTGAAATTTTGAAAGACAAGGGGTTGGTATCATGAGTAAAGTTTTAATCCTGGCCGAACACAACGGTTCACAAATCAATCAGTCAACGGCCAAAGTGTTGACCGCAGCCAAACAATTAAATGCCGATGCCATCGATGTGGTGTTGTTTGCTGGTGATGCTGCTTTGGCATCACAAGTGGCTTCATTGAACGGTGTTAACGCAGTTAAATTTGTTCAATGCGCTGACAACCACGATCAATTGGCCGCCTCAATTGCGCCCACAGTGGCTGAACTCGGTAAAGACTATACCCATGTTTGGGGACCATCAACCACATTCGGTAAAGATGTGATGCCACGTGTGGCTGCCCTACTCGGTGTAAACCAAGTCAGTGATGTCATGGAAGTGATTGACGCCACTACATTCAAGCGTCCTATTTATGCAGGCAATGCCATCATTACGGTAAAAACCGACACAGCACAAATCGTGGCCACAGTAAGAACCGCATCTTTTGCTGCAGAAAAAGCAATGGACGGTTCTGCGGCAATCAATGAGTCAAACCTTGAAAATGCAGCATCACACACCACATATGTGTCATTATCAAGTGGCAATTCTGATCGACCTGACTTACAAACTGCCAGTAAAGTGATTTCTGGTGGGCGTGGCGTCGGCTCTGAAGAAAACTTCAAAATCGTTTACGATTTGGCCGATAAAATCGGCGCTGCCACCGGCGCATCACGCGCTGCTGTGGATGCTGGTTATGTACCCAACGACATGCAAGTTGGACAAACTGGTAAAATCATTGCCCCTGACTTATACATGTGTTTCGGTATTTCCGGAGCCATTCAACATTTAACCGGTATCAAAGATGCTGGCACCATTGTCGCCATCAATAAAGATGCCGATGCGCCAATCTTTGAAGTCGCAGATGTCGGCTTGGTTGGTGACTTATTTAAAATCATTCCTGAAATGATGGAAAAACTCTGAGGTAAATAAACAATGGATTTCTTAAAAGAACTTGGACTGAAAGACGTTAACTACGGTACCTGTACGGGTCATGACGAATGGTCGAAAGATTCAGCTGGTCTGATTGAATCATATAACCCTGCTACTGGTGAGTTGTTGGGTAAAGTGGTATCTGCCACTGATGCAGATTATGAAAACGTCATCACTAAAGCACAAGAAGTGTTCAAAGAATGGCGCAAAGTACCTGGCCCACAACGTGGCGAAGCGGTTCGTTTGGTGGGTGAAGCATTACGTAAACACAAAGATGCTTTGGGCTCTTTGGTCGCTGCTGAGATGGGTAAGATCAAATCTGAAGGTGACGGTGAGGTACAGGAAATGATTGATATGGCTGACTTCGCAGTCGGTCAAGCACGTATGATGTATGGTAATACCATGCATTCAGAGCGTCCTGGTCACCGCATGTATGATCAATGGCATCCGCTTGGAGTTGTGGGCATTATTTCTGCCTTTAACTTTCCAGTGGCTGTTTGGTCATGGAATGCCTTCGTCGCGGCCATTTGTGGTAACGTTTCAGTTTGGAAACCTTCACAAAAAGTGCCTTTATGCTCAATTGCAGTTCAAAACATCTGTAACGAAGCACTGAAAGATGCTGGATTTCCACCCATTTTCATGCTGTTTAATGATGACAGCAATGAATTGGCCAAGAAGTTTGTCGATGACAAACGCGTTAATTTGATTTCATTCACCGGTTCTACTCACGTAGGTCGCCAGGTGGGTGTTCAAGTGGCTAAGCGCATGGGTCGTTCTTTGTTGGAATTGGGCGGTAACAATGCCCTCATCGTTGATAAATCAGCTGATTTGAAATTGGCTGTTCCAGCCATCGTATTTGGCGCTGTAGGAACAGCTGGTCAACGCTGTACCACCACACGTCGTTTATTTGTTCATGAAGACATTGCGGATGAATTGGTTGATAAAGTGGTTAATGCCTATAAACAAGTGCCCATCGGCAATCCTTTGGACACTAAAACTTTGATGGGACCTTTGATTGATGAAGCTTCAGTTCAAATGTATCTGGATGCTGTAGCCAAAGCCAAAGCAGCTGGCGGCGAAGTTTTAACCGGTGGTAACCGTGTAGAAGGCGAAGGTAATTTTGTTGAACCTTGCGTAATCAAAGCACAAGCTGACTGGGATGTGGTTAAAACCGAAACATTCGCCCCTATTTTGTATGTCATGACATTCAATGACCTGGATGCCGTGATTGAATCACAAAATGATGTCGCTCATGGCCTGTCTTCTGCGATCTTCACCAATGATCTGCGTCAAGCTGAACAATTCTTATCATCAGCTGGTTCAGATTGTGGTATTGCCAATGTCAACATCGGCACTTCAGGTGCTGAAATTGGCGGAGCTTTCGGTGGTGAGAAAGAAACCGGTGGTGGACGTGAAGCTGGCTCAGATGCGTGGAAAGCATACATGCGTCGCCAAACCAACACCATCAACTACTCAACAGAGTTGCCATTGGCACAAGGTATCAAGTTTGATATCTAAGCATTGAAGATTGGTTAGATAAAAAAGGGCCCAAGCGGCCCTTTTTTTAAGCCAGTTCACAATTATTACCAGCATTTTTTTGATATTAGTCAAAGTTAATATAAGCAATTATTTTCTTCATAACTTTTTTAAGTAAAATGCGTCACAAGTTACACCAAGCAGTGGCATGACCACCCTGTTTTAACACACTAAACCGTGGATGATTGATATGAATTTACCCCAAAAACAAAATATCCAAAGTGCCGTTAACACGGCCATTGAAGTCAAAAATGCCTATCCAGAAATCGTTACAGACGTGCATCACTGGAATGACAAACTGTTTTCTTTCCGCACCACGCGTAATGATGGCCTGCGTTTCGAAAATGGCCAATTTGTGATGGTTGGCTTGGTGATTGATGGCAAACCTGTCATGCGCGCCTATTCTATCGCCAGCCCCAACTATGCAGAGCATTTGGAGTTCTTTTCAATTAAATTGGAACACGGTCGTTTGACTTCACATTTGCAAAATTTGCAACCTGGCGACACGGTTTGGATCAGTAAAAAGCCCACTGGAACCTTATTGTTGCACGATGTTCACCAGGCAGACAATTTGTATATGCTGGCCACAGGTACTGGTTTGGCACCATTCATGTCTCTGATTCAGGATCCTGATGTTTATGAAAAATTCAAACGTGTGATTCTGGTCCATGGTGTCAGACAAAACAATGACCTGGCTTACAAGGACTTCATTGAAAAAGAATTACCTAAGCATGAATACTTGGGAGAAATGATCAGTGAACAATTGATTTATTACCCAACCGTCACCCGTGAACCCTCCATTCATTCAGGCAGAGTGACCGATGTCATTCGATCAGGTCAATTGGCTCAGGACTTGGGCTTACCGCAAATGAATCCAGAAACCGATCGTGCGATGTTGTGCGGCAATCCAGCCATGCTTAAAGACAGCTGCGAATTACTCGACGGTTTGGGCTTTGAAATCTCGCCCCGCATCGGCTATCCCGGTGATTATGTGATTGAACGTGCCTTTGTGGATAATGGTTAAACCATCCAAAAACTTCACTTAACACCCAAACGGTATATCAACTACTGAACCAAGTCTACTTGTTTAGTGGCGGTATAGGACTGTAAGCCAAAATGGCCCAGATAATATGTGTAGGTCGCAGCTTCTCCCCAAATGGATGAGGAATGAATACCTCCAACTGTACAGCCACCTAAACAAACGACTTGATCGGACCAACTTTTGATTGAGTAAATGTGATTGGCAAACGATTGATTATAAATACTGGACAAAAAAGGGCTGTTTATAGATAACCCCCAATATCCGCAAGTCGAGGTATATACGTTAAAAGGATAATAGCCGCAGCTATGCAGTCCTCTGACTGCTCCAGCAATACCCACAAAATCGTCTACCTGTGAAGCGATGCCCGAATCAAGAATGGTTTTTATACCCAAAGTCACTCCCATAGAATGAGCCATCACATCAATTTGGCCAGTACATGATTGACTGATTGCATTTGACAAAGCATCCAGAACAGGTAATTCTTCGCTACCAGAATGGTTGTTACAAGATACACAACTTGAACCCCACTCTGGGATAAAAATATCTGAACTTTGATACCCTCTATTGATGAGCTCATTATAGGTATTATTCCAGTCAGCAGCGTCTCCACCATTGCCATGAATCAATACAACTGTGTCACGGCACTGCGAAAAGCCTACATTGGCAAACAGCAAAATCGATAATGAAAAAATAATATATTTCATCGCCTACTCCTCTTTTTTTTGTTATTTAAAATACTACCGAATTAAACATATGTCAAATATTTTTAAACATATGTTTAATTTTATTCAGTTAATTAAAGGTACTAAATGAATTAAAATATGGGTGCTTTTTATTGATGTATATCCTTTAAATGTTTGAATTAATCGCCCGTAAAACCCTTCAAGCCCTACCCGCAGAAACGGCTCATGATTTGGCCATCAAGGCTTTGTCTTCACCGTTGGCAGCTTTGACCGCTTATCCTCAAGTTCAGAATCCGGTTGAGTTAATGGGCATTACTTTCCCCAATCCAGTCGGTTTGGCTGCTGGCTTTGATAAGAATGGCGATGCCATCAATGGTTTGTCGAGACAAGGTTTTGGTTTTATTGAGATCGGTACCATCACGCCTAAACCTCAGCCAGGTAACGATAAGCCTCGCTTGTTTCGCTTGTCTTGCGACAATGCCATCATCAATCGCATGGGATTTAATAACAAAGGTATTGATTACTTGGTTGAACAAGTCAAAAAGGCAGACTTCAAAGGCGTGTTGGGCATCAATATTGGCAAAAACAAAGTCACCCCGAACGATCAAGCGGTTGATGACTATGTACACTGCTTTGAAAAAGCCCATTCCTTATGCGATTACATCACGGTCAATATTTCTTCACCCAACACCCCTGATTTACGAGAATTGCAAAATGATCAAGCGCTCGTTAATTTATTGCAAGGTGTTAAAGCCACTCAATTGGCTTGCGAAAAACAATCGGGCAAATACACGCCTGTGCTGGTCAAAATTTCACCGGATCAAAATCCAGAGCAGTTGATATTTATGGTAAAACAAATCAAGTCAACTGGTTTTGATGGCATCATTTGTACCAACACCACTATTGCCAGACCTACAAGCTTGAGTAGTGCACCGGGATTGATTGAACAAACGGGTGGTTTGAGCGGTCAACCACTGTATAAAAAAGCCAATGAAACGTTGCAATTGGTAAGACAGCATGCTGGTAAAAATTTCCCAATTATTGCAGTAGGTGGTATTATAGATAAAGAGGATGCACTCGAAAAATTTAAACTCGGTGCAAATTTGGTTCAACTTTACACTGGATTTGTATTGAAAGGGAGTTCCTTGATCAAACAAATAAATGAACTATTGAACAGTGAAAATACACAGAAATTACAACCTTAAACATTTAAACACTTTATCTGTAGATTGTTGTTGTGACCAGTATGTAGAAATCAATTCACTGGCCGATTTGGAAGCGCTCCCCACAGACATCAAAATCACTGAGATGCTGGTATTGGGCAGTGGCAGCAACCTGTTATTAACTCAGGACATCAACCGCTTTGTGGTTCACATTAAACCAAGAAGACACATCACCATTGTGGATAATTTGGTGGTCGCTTGGGCTGGAACCGAGTGGAACGATCTGGTCAACTGGACGGTGGACAGAAATCTGGGTGGTATAGAAAACCTGGCGGGCATTCCTGGTTTAGTTGGCGCTGCACCGTTTCAAAACATTGGTGCTTATGGCACTGAAATCAAAGATGTTTTGGTTTGGGTAGAAGTTTATAACTGGCACACAGGCTTGTACCATCGGCTCAGTAATGAAGAGTGCATGTTTACCTATCGACACAGCGTTTTTAAATACCATGATCAACCTTGGATAATCAGTAGAATTGGTCTTGATTTACGTCCCAACAGCCCACTTAATTTATCCTATGGTAATTTACAGGAAAAATTCAGCAATGATTTCAAACCCAGCTATCGCCAGGTGGCAGATGAGGTATTGAAAATAAGAAATTCAAAACTACCTGACCCTAACAGATTACCCAATGCAGGTAGTTTCTTTAAAAACCCAATCATCAACGCTCAAATTGTGAAAAGAATTCAGCGCAGATTCAAGGACATACCCATTTTTGACACCAACAAAGCCAATGAATTTAAAACCAGTGCTGCTTGGTTGCTTGAACAGTGTGGTTTTAAAGGGCACCGAGAAGGAGATGCCGGCTTTTATGACAAACATGCTTTGATTTTAGTGAATCATGGCGATGCCACCGGCGCAGATTTATTACGAATGAGTAAAATGGCCAAAAGAGCCGTAAAAAACAAGTTTTCGATAGAGCTGGAAGAAGAAGTCAGGATTTTATAAGTTTTCCCTAATATAAATTTGACCCAGGTCAAGATATCGATAATTAAACCGAATTCTCGTTGCGAGCTACGAGCTAAAGTGATAATCTTCACGCGTTATTTTTAAAACCGGAATAAATATGAAAAAAGTAACCTTAACTTTACTCACATCAGCATTGTTTTCATTTTCAGCTATGGCTGGAGATATTGAAGCAGGCAAAGCCAAGGCAGTTGTTTGTGCAGCTTGTCACGGTACAGACGGCATCAGTGCCAGTCCAATCTGGCCTAATTTAGCAGGCCAAAAAGAAGCTTACCTGGTTAAACAAATCAAAGCTTTTAAAAGTGGCGAACGTAAAGACCCAAGCATGGCTCCTATGGTTGCCGGTTTGTCAGATGCAGACATTGAAAACCTCGCAGCATATTTTGCCAGTCTGAAATAAATACTTATAGGCATCCATCGACTAAAAGGGTTGCTTGGCAACCCTTTTTTTTGCAGCAAATACAATGAATTCAATTGAGTCAAGGTAGCTATCTGACTATAATGTTCGCTTTTTATTGCGTTTGGATAATAATGAAGAAATTACTGATTCTGACTTTAATGATTTCATCCTTTCATGTCATGGCGGCTGGTGACGCTGAAAATGGCAAGAAACTGGCTTACACTTGTACTGGTTGTCATGGTATTCCATTCTACCAAAATACCAACCCTCAGTATCATGTGCCACGTCTCGGCGGTCAAAATGAAGCTTATATTGTTGCCGCTTTGAAAGCTTATCGTTCAGGCGAGCGCAGTCACAACACCATGCAAGCCCAGGCCGGTAACCTGACAGATCAGGACATTGCTGACATTGCCGCTTATTTTTCAACTTTTAAAAAATAAAGGAACCGACATGAAAATAATTACGCTTTTAGGCTTGTTGTTAATGGGAACATTTGCCATGGCTGGTGATGCTGAATTAGGTAAAACAAAAGCAGAACAAGTTTGTAAGACTTGTCATGGTATGGACGGAATGGGTATTGATAACACGTATCCAAAACTGGCTGGACAATATGCTGACTATCTGGCTCAAGCGTTGAAAGATTATCGCTCAGGCGCTAGAAAAAACGCCATTATGGCGGGTTTTGCAGCTACTTTAACAGATAAAGACATTGAAAACGTTGCTGCATATTATTCGAACATTAAGGAAAATCGCTTGACAGATTTAACTCATAAATAAAATATATTTACTTTAAAAGGCCAGCAATTGACTGGCCTTTTTTTTGCTTTAATTTTATGAAAAATACAAAATGGGCACTTATCACAGGGGCATCAGCTGGTATTGGAGCTGAATTTGCACAACAACTGGCTGCAGCCGGTTATTCATTGCTGTTGGTGGCTCGCCGGGAAGACAAACTGTTAGAAATCCAGTCTGCATTACAAGAAAAATTCAACATTGAGTGCCGATACATAGTCAAAGACCTGAGTATACCTTCTGCCAACCTGGAAATATTTGAGTTTTGTCATAACAACAACATTCGCATCAGCTATCTGGTAAACAATGCAGGTTATGGCGTCCCAGGTGATTTTGATTCAGTTGATTGGGAAACTCATCATAAAATGCTACAGGTGATGCTAACTTCAGTCACCGAGCTAACTCACCTCTTTTATCCAGCCATGAAAGCCCAACGAGAAGGGTTCATCATCAATATCGCCTCCTTGGCAGGCCTCGTAATTCCAACAGCTGGACATACCCTTTATGGCGCGGTTAAATCTTACCTCATAAAGTTTTCTCATTCTTTGCATCTTGAAGCCAAGGATTCAAATGTTCATGTCACCGCATTGTGTCCTGGTTTCACCTACAGTGAGTTTCACGATGTCAATGGTACCCGGGGGATGGTAAGCAAAATGTCAAAAAAAATGTGGATGAAAGCAGAAGATGTAGTTGCCCAAGGTTTAGCTGCGGTAAAACAAAACCAAGCGGTTTATGTCAACGGTTGGCGCAATCGCATGATTGCTAACCTGGTCAAAATTTTACCTGAAAAACTGGTCCGTTTTTTAATGAAAGGCAGTATCAAAAAATACCGAAAAAGATAATTATCGTGTTGGCTGAGAGTGTGCTTATACTAAAAGCCAGCTGAGCCTGTCGAAGCCTCCTAAAAGCACAACGCACTCCATAAAAGGTGACACTACGACAAAGCTCAGTATGCTTATACTAAAAGCAAGCTGAGCCTGTCGAAGCCTTCTAAAAAGCACAATGCACGCTATAAAAGGTGACACTTCAACAAAGTTCAATGTGCTTATTCCCACTCTATTTAGTGGCGGCTACTAAATGACTCAGGCTATTAATGGCCACCATTATGGTTGGATAATCGATTTGTTTTTCAACCCGGATTGATGTCATCATGTCTTTGACGTTTTTCACTTTTTGGTCAAATTCCTGATTCCATTGTGCCAAAGCCTCCTCACTTTTCTTGTTACCATAACGCTGTAACAATAAAGACGTCAATTGTGCATGTGAGTTGCTCAAATCGTCTCGCAATCCACCACGCGCATGAACATGCCATTGGTTATTGACTTTTAATTGCTCAATCATGTCCTGCAACCAAATAAGATTCAGCATTTTACCCAATGGGAAATACATATCAGCAGCCTGTTTAACTGTGACACCTTGTTTGTTGGCAACTTTCACCACATCAAGTGCAGCACCAAAATACGGTAATGCCGCAATCTGTGCAGCCAGTTGTGGATCAAATCCTTGTTTCACCAATGCGTTGATAACCCGCTGCATGGCGGCCTCATCCGTATCGCTGATGTATTTAGCAAAATCTTTACGGAATTGTTTTACGCCTTTGCTTAACTCACTGACGTATTTTTCAATATCAAGTTGATGACCCAAATTATTCAAAACCCAACGAATACTTTGTCTAACAAAACGCCAAATGGCTACAAAAGCTTCAATTTGTTTTTCAGGTGAGACTTGTCCGTCATGCTTTTCTATGCCCTGCCACAATTGGTTCAATTCAAACAATTCTGTAACAATGTAAAAAGCCTGACAAATGGCCCCAACATCTGCACCAGTGTCTTCTCCCATACGCATCATGAAAGTGGCACCCATACGATCAATGATTTGACTGGTCAAGATGGTACCAATGATTTCACGTTTCAAACGATGACTGTCCAAGTATTTGTCATCCACCTTTTGCAATTTTTGAGGAAAGTAATTAACCATTAAACGTCTGAGCCACGGATCATTTAAGACATCAGATTGAATAACCTGGTCAAACAAGTCCAGTTTGGCATAGGATAACAGCACACATAACTCAGGACGACTCATGCCTTCATCGTTCTTTCTGCGACGCTCCAGTTCTGCATTACTGGGTAAAAACTCTATGTCTCGATCAAGCAAACCTTTCTGCTCAAGCATGTTGATTAAATGTGCTTTGGCACCTACCCGATTGGAACTCAAGTGGTACATAAAACTCAAGGTTTGGGTTTGCATGTAGTTGTTTTTTAGAACCAAGCTACTGACATTATCAGTCATCGAAGCTAAAAGTTTGTTTCTGGAAGGCATATCTAACAAACCATCTTCCATCATCGATTTCAATAAAATCTTGATGTTAACCTCATGGTCAGAACAATCCACACCTGCCGAATTATCAATGAAGTCGGTATTGACCTTACCGCCATTTTCAGCAAACTCAATGCGGCCTTTTTGTGTCATACCTAGATTACCGCCTTCACCAAAAACTTTGGCTTTTAATTGCTTACCATCAACCCTTAAAGCATTATTGGCACTATCACCTACTTCTGAATGGGTTTCATCTGAGGCTTTAACATAGGTTCCAATACCACCGTTCCATATCAAATCAACTTCTGCAAGTAATAATCTGTTAATCAATTCCTGTGGAGCCAATTCATCGTCTTTGATTTTCAACCAAGCCTTCACCTCATCAGAAATTGGTATGGCCTTGGCGGAACGAGAAAACACACCACCCCCTTTTGATATTAATGTTTGATTGTAATCTTCCCAACTTGATCTGGGTAATTTGAACAGGCGATCGCGCTCTTGCCATGAACTGGCTGAATCCGGATTGGGGTCTAAAAAGATGTGCATGTGGTTAAAGGCCGCTTTTAAACAAATATGCTTGGATAACAACATGCCATTACCAAACACATCTCCCATCATGTCACCTATACCAACCACGGTGAAGTCCTCAGCTTGGCAATCAACACCCAATTCATGGAAATGACGTTTTACTGATTCCCAGGCACCTTTGGCAGTAATGCCCATGCCTTTGTGGTCATATCCGGCTGAACCGCCAGAAGCAAACGCATCTCCTAACCAGAACCCGCGTTCCTCTGAAATTCCATTAGCGATGTCAGAAAATGTAGCAGTACCTTTATCAGCAGCCACAACCAAATAAGGATCGTTCTCATCATGCCTGATAACATCTTTGGGAGGAATGATTTTCTTGCCCTTGATATTGTCAGTAATGTCCAACATACTGCCAATAAATGTCTTGTAACATGCAACTACTTCTGCCATGACCTCATCTCGAGAACCATTGGGGATTTTTTTAACCACAAAACCGCCTTTGGAACCCACTGGTACAATGATGGAATTTTTAACATTTTGCGCTTTCATCAATCCCAAAACTTCAGTTCTGAAATCTTCATAACGGTCAGACCAGCGCAAACCACCCCGAGCCACTTTACCCATGCGAAGGTGAATAGCCTCAACCCGTGGTGAGTAAACAAAAATTTCTCTGAATGGCACTGGCTTGGGTAAAAAAGACAATGACGAAGAATTGAATTTCATGCTGATGGCAGGTTTGAAAGCTCCATTTTCTTCAGTTTGATAAAAATTGGTTCTTAACATGGCATTGATGGTATCAACCATATACCTGATGATTTGATCCTCGTCTTGAGATTTCACAGAATCCAGCAAGGCAGTGATGCCTTTAATCACTTTATCTGCCATGGTTTCACGCACAAATTTGCGGCTGCGTACGTATTTATCGACACAACTTTGTTGATATTGAGTCAACTCAACATCCAAATGGTCACATTGAATTTTAAATTTTTCTTCAAATTTATCGAGATAGGCCCTGACTTTTTTAGGCTCAACATGATCCAACCGAGGTGAAAACCTGATGGTAAATAGCTCAATCAACCACCTAGAAATATGTGGATGCTGCACCAAGGCTTTTTCAATGTAATTTTTACTGTAAGGAAGACCTGTTTGCAGCAAATACTTGACCAAGCCTCGCAATAAATTCACTTGCCTCCAGGTTAAACCACCCAAAATGATCAATTTGTTTAAAGGATCAGATTCAAGCTCATCTTCCACCACTTTGGCAAAAGCATCGTGAAAACGTTCCTTGACCAACTCCAGTTCTAGACCTTTTCCAGAGGCCAGTTGTAAATCAAAATCCTGTACCCAAACATTTTCATCATTGCGCAAAGATAATTCATAAGGCCTTTCACTGACCACATGTAACCCCAGGTTTTCTAGATCTGGCAATACTTCGCTCAGTGGTATGGTGTGATGAAATCTAAAAACCTTGAAGCGGAAATCACCCTGCTTATTTACCCGTGGAGCATACAAACTCATGGCTAAATCTTTATCTGTTTGTACTTTGTCGGCATTTTCAACATCGAACGAAGCCACCCAAGGGCTCACGTCCTCTGTATATGCGACGGGGAAGGATCCTTTGAATTTGTCCATCAAACGTGCAGCCTCTGCTTGACCCAATCGTTCTTTGAGTGCTTGGGATAAGCGATCCTCCCAAGTGGTCACAACCTCAATGATGTCCGCTTTGATGGTTTCCAACAATTCATCATCGAATCGTTTTATGTCTCTGACCACCACATACAAACGAGCGTAATGAGATTCATCAATAGCTACTGAATACTCAACTTCTACACCGCCAACAGCTTCGGCCAACAGCTTCTGAATTTTGTGACGGGTATTGGTATTAAACAAATCTCTCGGCACATACACCATAAATGAACAAAAGCGATTAAATTTATCTCTTCTGGCAGTGACCTGGGTGGTGATTTTTTCCTGAATAACCAGTGCCTTATAAACCGCAGCAAACAATTCCTTGGTATTAGATTGCAACACTTCATCCTTGGGCATGGTGTTAATGATGTGCATCAGCATTTTGCCAGAATGTGAATTGGTATCAAAACCAAACTGTTTAATTAACAACTGTATTTTGCTGTTAATGTATGGAATTCTCAAGGCACGGGTACTGGTGGCTACCGAGGTAAACAATCCAATGAATCGATGTTCTGCAACAACCTGGCCTTTGCCATTGGTTTCCAATAAACCAATGTAGTCCAGATTACCTTTGCGATGTATTTTCGATATGACATTAACCTTGGTGATCACCACCAGATCTGATTGCTTTCTAATTTGATACTGATCTACAAGAAGTTGACTGGCATCATTGGCATCTGCATCCAATTCTGCGCTTAATAAACCCAAACCCGACTCTTTAACAGCGACCAATTGATCTTTCTTGCGCTGGTATTTACGGTAACCCAAAAAAGTAAAGTTATCATCCACCAACCAATCGACAAAATCTTGTTGCTCTTTTCGGACTTTTTCGTTGTCCAATAAACCAAGATTTTCTTTGGCAGTTGTCAATACCTGAAGCATGGGTTGCCAATCGTTCACAGCTTTTCTGATTTGTGTAAAGACATCACTCAGATAATCTTCAAACGCTTTGGCCACTTGATCACTGTCAATACGTTTGATTTCTATATAAATCAACGACTTGGCTTCGGTTTCACCATTTTTAGGTTTGTCAATCAAAACCCGCTGCTTGTTTTCTCCTTTGATTTGAATGATCGGGTGTGAAATCAGCTTGATCGTTAAACCAAATTCTGCACAGGCCATAGTCGCAGAATCAACCAGAAATGGTACGTTATCATTGACCAGTAAAATCTGTGACACAGCGTCATCGTCTGCCGATTGTCTAACCTCGATTATAGGATTTTTCAGGCGTCTGGCTGACATACTCTTGATCATATCAGCAACTGTGTTGACCCAATAATCAATATCATGAGTAACAATTTCTTCCATCGACATGTGGGTAAATAATTGTTTACCCAATTGTTTTATGCTGTCAGTGTAAGGTGATTGGTTCTGGTTGACCTTGTTTGAAAACTTCTTGATGAACTTTTTGTGTTCAGCTGTTAATAGTGATTGCATCAGTATCTCTTGTTATGTTTTGTTAAGTTCAAAATCTTAACTTTTAATTCATTTCAAAAGCGAGCAACAGCAATATGAAAAATTCATATACTTTTGTCCCCGAATTTATTTTGCCAGCGTTGCCACGTTCCAAAGCCACTTTTTCAAGGAACCTTTCCCTGAATTAAACCAGCAAAATTTCAAACCCGAATTTTAACGTCTTAAGTCAGTTAAATACAGCGTAATGAAGCATAAAAACAGAAAACTTCTTAAGCCATTCTGCTTAACTTTTTGTAGTCAACTGATAGATGCTTACAATCGACGCTCTTTGACACAAAGTTTGATGCCATTGCACCAGTTTTTCTAACTTTTGTATATCCTCAGAATCTATCAAGCGGTGAACAACTGGAAATGTGGCAAAGTCAGCAATCGAAATATCATTTCCTGCGATGTACTTGTGATGCTGCAACCGCTCATTAAATACCTGATAAAATGACAAAGCCCTGTCCTTTAAAACTTCTGCCGCCTCCGCATGTGGTGGTTTAATCAAACTTTTGAGGTAAAAATTATTGAAAACATTGATTGAAATATCGGTCAGTTGAAAAAATAAATACTCCAATACTTTGGCCTTTTTTGCAGTATCTTTAGGTAAAAACTTTCCTGAAAATTCGGCCAAATAAATCAAAATAGCACCAGTCTGACTCACCGTTGTTGTATCACCATTGACCTCATGTTCGATACATGGGATGCGACCAGAAGGGTTGATTTTAAGAAACTCTGCTGATCTTTGCTCACCAGCAAACAAGTCGACATTAACTTTTTGATGATCTATTCCCATCTCAATCAAAGCAAGCTCAACCGCTTCTCCGTTAATGGTTTTGTAGGTATAAAATTTAAGCATACGTAATAATAAAACTTGTAATCTGTTTTCATTGACATAAAATTCATTATATCTCTTAATCAAGATATAAAGATATAATGAATTTAAACGACTTGTTTAAAACCTTGGCCGATGAATCACGCATCCGGTTAATTCTATTGTTACAGCAACAAGAATTAACTGTAGCCGAGTTGGCAGACATCACCCGATTAGCACAGCCAAGGGTTTCAACCCATTTGTCTCATTTGAAGAAACATAACCTTGTTTTGGCAAGAAAACAAGGTGTCAGTTCATTTTATCGTTTAAACACAGATTACTTTAATCGTGATTACAATGAGTTATTAACTTTGGTCACTAAAACCTATCAAGACAATCCACTCATTACACAAGACAACAAACGTCTCAAATTAGTGATGACCGAACAAGCTGCCTCCAATCAATGGGTTGACGCCGTGGCCGGCGATATGGAACGGCACTATTCCCCAGGGCGAACCTGGGAAGCCACTACCCGGGTAGTGGCCAAACTGGCATCATTGGGTCGGGTTTTGGATTTGGGTTCTGGTGATGGCGTTTTGGCAGAATTATTGGCGAAAAATTCAGAACATTATACCTGTGTCGATAACAATGCCAAAGCCATTGAAGCAGCCAAGTCACGACTCAAACATTTGAACAACGTCAGTTTTTTACAGCAGGACATTCACCAACTGGATTTACAAAACAATGGCTTTGATTGTGTGTTGATGCTGCATGTATTGACCTATTCCACCCAGCCTCAAAAAGTGATTGAACAAGCCTATCAATGCTGTAAAACCGGTGGCAAATTAATCATTTCAACCCTGCAAGAGCATGAACATGAAACTGTGATGGATGATTTTGGCCACAAAAACCTGGGGTTTACCACAGAAGGATTGTCCCAATGGTGTCAACAAGCAGGATTTCAAAAGATTGAGGCCAACATCAGCTCACAGGAACAACGCAAACCCCACTTTAAAATTATTATAGTTGAGGCAATCAAATGAACAATATTAACCACCCTCAACCATCAACCCGACAGATCATTGAACAACACTTACGGCGAAGAATATTGTTACTGGATTCGGCTATGGGCACCAAAATCCAAACCCTGAAACTTTCTGAAAGCGATTTTCGCGGTGATTTGTTGCAACAGCATGAACAGGATTTAAAGGGCAATAACGATATTTTGTCATTAACCCAACCGCAAATCATTCAACAGATTCATGAAGACAATCTGGTCGCTGGCTCGGATTTCGTTGAAACCAATACCTTTAATGCCACAGCAATTGCCCAGGCCGATTACGCCACTGAACACCTGACCTATGACATCAATAAACAGTCAGCACGATTAGCCAAACAAGCTTGTCAAAAATACAGCACAACAGAAAAACCACGTTGGGTGATTGGTGTTTTGGGGCCAACCAACCGCACGGCTTCTATCTCGCCAGACATCAATCGACCAGAATACCGTAATGTTACTTTTGATGAATTGGTCAACGCATACACCGAAGCCACAGAAGGATTGATAGCAGGTGGTGCTGATGTGCTGATGGTTGAAACCATCTTTGACACCTTAAATGCCAGAGCGGCTCTGTTCGCTTTACAAACCGTGTTGGAGACCCAAAAACTCGACCTTCCAATCATGATTTCCGGTACCATTGTGGATGCCAGTGGAAGAACCCTGTCCGGTCAAACTCTAGCCGCTTTTTACCATTCAGTTCGCCATGTCAAGCCTTTGGCAATTGGCCTGAATTGTGCTTTGGGTGCCGATGACTTGATTCCCTATGTCAAAGAATTATCCGATATTTGTGAATGTTATGTCAGTATCCACCCCAATGCTGGTTTACCTAATGAGTTAGGTGAATATGACCATTCTCCAGAGCACATGGCCAGTATCATGACACAAATGGTGGAACATGGGCATGTCAATATCATGGGCGGCTGTTGTGGCACTACACCAAAGCACATCCAGGCATTGGCAGAAATTATCCCCCAATACTCACCACGAAAAATACGACAACTACCTACCCATTGCCGTTTATCGGGCTTAGAACCATTGACCATCACACCAGAGATGAATTTCATTAATGTCGGCGAACGCACCAATGTGACCGGCTCTTTGAAATTCAAGCGCCTGATCAAAGAACATGATTTGAACACCGCCCTGGAAGTGGCTCAGGAACAAGTCGATAACGGCGCACAAATCATTGATATCAACATGGATGAAGGCTTGATTGATTCTAAAGCGATGATGGTTGAGTTTTTGAATCTGATTGGTTCAGAACCAGCTATTGGCCGGGTTCCCATCATGCTTGACTCATCCAAATGGGAAGTTCTTGAAGCCGGTTTACAACATATTCAAGGCAAAGGCGTGGTCAATTCCATCAGTTTAAAAGAAGGTGAAGACGAATTCATCAGGCACGCCAAACTGGCACAAAAATACGGTGCGGCCATCATTGTGATGGCTTTTGATGAAACCGGTCAAGCAGACAGTTTTAAACGCAAAACTGAAATTTGCCAACGCTCCTACGATATTCTGACCAAACAAATCGGTTTTCCGCCCGAGGACATTATTTTCGACCCCAATATCTTCGCCATAGGCACAGGTATAGAAGAGCACAATAATTATGGCAAAGATTTTATCGATGCCACCGCCTGGATCAAACAAAACCTCCCCCATGCCATGGTGTCGGGTGGTGTTTCAAACATCTCGTTTTCGTTCCGTGGCAACAACCCTTTGCGAGAAGCCATCCATTCAGTGTTTTTGTTTCATGCCATCAAAGCCGGTATGGATATGGGGATTGTCAATGCTGGTCAGTTAACAGTTTATGATGACATCCCACTGGAAATTCGCAACAAAATTGAGGACTTATTATTCAATCGTGACCCCAATGCCACAGAAGATTTAATGGTATTGGCGCAAAACATGCAAGGTCAGCAACAAGATCAAGGTGATAAGTTGGCTTGGCGCGAATACCCAATAGAGGAACGTATTAAACATGCTCTGGTACATGGCATCATTGATTACATTGAAGCAGATGCTGAAGCAGCCATGCATAAACTTGATGAACCTCTTGCGGTGATTGAAGGACCACTGATGGACGGTATGAACGTGGTGGGTGACTTATTTGGGATGGGTAAAATGTTTTTGCCACAAGTGGTGAAATCAGCCCGTGTGATGAAAAAAGCCGTGGCCTGGCTAACACCACATATAGAAGCGAAAAAAGGACAGCAACAAGCCAAAGGCAAAATCATCATGGCCACGGTCAAAGGTGATGTGCACGACATTGGTAAAAACATTGTGGGTGTGGTGTTGGGCTGTAACAACTATGAGATTATTGATCTGGGTGTAATGGTGCCAGCCGAAACCATTCTTAAGGCAGCCAATGACCACCGTGCCGACATCATTGGCTTGTCGGGTCTGATTACCCCTTCACTGGATGAAATGTGCTATGTGGCTGAATTAATGCAGGAAAAAGGTATGTCATTGCCATTGCTGATTGGTGGTGCCACCACTTCTCGTACGCACACGGCTTTGAAAATAGAGCCAGGCTATCAACATAGCACAGTTTGGGTCAAAGACGCTTCCCGGGCCGTTGGCGTGGTACAACAATTGTTATCAAAAAAAGATCAGCAGGAATTTTCAGAAAAAATTAAGAACGAATACCACGATATCCGTGATCGCAGAAAAAATCGTTCGGGTAATAAAAACCTTATCAGTTTGGAACAAGCCAGAAATAATGCGATGCAATTGGATTGGTCAAATTTTGAACCAATTAAACCGCGATTCACTGGTGTTAAAGTAATAGATGACACACCTTTGGCAACACTGCGTGACTACATAGATTGGACACCTTTCTTCCAAACCTGGGAGTTACATGGCAGGTTTCCTGATATTTTGACCGATCAAGTGGTTGGCGAAAGTGCCTCTGAACTTTATCAAGATGCCCAAACCATGTTGGATAAAATCATTACAGAACAATGGCTTGAATGTAAAGCTGTACTGGGTATTTTTCCAGCTAACAGCGAGGGTGATGATGTATTGATTGATCATGATGACCAACTACATCGTTTATTGAACCTCAGACAACAAGCGAACAAACCCAAAGCCAACCTGTGCCTGAGCGACTTTATTGCGCCTAAAGATTCAGCAAAGACCGATTACATAGGCGCATTCGCTGTCACGACTGGTCTGGGCATTGAAAAGCATGTTAAGAAATTTGAAGCCAACAATGATGACTACAACAGCATCATGCTCAAAGCACTCGCTGATCGCCTGGCCGAGGCCTATGCTGAATATTTACATCAACAAGTGAGAACCAATTACTGGGGGTATCAACCCACAGAACAACTGGATAATGAAGCCCTGATCAATGAACAATACCAAGGCATCCGCCCGGCTCCTGGTTATCCAGCCTGTCCAGACCACACCCAAAAAGAACTGTTGTTTGAATTACTGGATGTCACCAATAACACCGGTATCGAACTGACCTCTGGCCTAACCATGTACCCCGCCGCCTCCGTCAGCGGCTTTTACTATGCACATCCAGAATCACAATATTTTGTAGTGGGTAAAATCACTCAGGAACAGGTCGAAGATTATGCAAAACGCAAAGGTATTACAGTTGAACAGTCAGAGAAAATATTGAGGCCAAATTTGGAGGATTGACTACTCCAACCCATCCAAAAATATAATATCAGCTACATAACTGGCGGTGACCACATACTCACCCAAAGAACCATAATCTGAGTAACCATGATCATCAGGGTCCGTCTGGCTTTGTGGTCTTCCCACACCATCGATATAAAGCCAATAGGTTCCGGCTGGCTGATTCGTACTGATGGTTGCACTTAAGCTATCCAATGGATCAGCAAATGCCACAATTTGTTGCGTAGAAGCATCCACCAAATCAATGGCCACATCCAGATTAGTGAATTGATGCGGTGCTTGAACGGCGATATCAATTTGCCCACCTGAGGTGACTATTTCAAACACATCAACATCGGTGTTTTGCTCAATGATACCACTACCCTCAAAAGGTGAAACCACCATTCTCGATGCTGTCAGACCATCGCTACCATGATCATCAGCACGATAACCAAAACCCCAAGTACCACTCGTTAAAATGGCCAAATCATCCTCGCTATTATTGGCATCTGGATATTCACCTTTACTCCACTGTGATAGTTGCACATAATAACCAATCCCCATTATGGTTGACCATGATGTCTCACCTGTGCCATGTCCTGTATAATAAGCCGAACTGCTGTCACCGTCAAAGCGTAGGCTTAATGAATTCCCAACAAAATGACTGGCTGCCTCTCTGAGGCCAGTTAAACTTGAATTAAACACAAAAGCTGGCGTATCGGTATTCCAATTCCAGGAACTTAGGTATGCGATACCTCCTGCGGAGCCAGGAAACCAATCTTCC
>JAGRJR010000031.1 GCA_020442635.1 Lysobacterales bacterium | reverse complement strand
GTAAAAACTCAGGTAATCGAATGGCAAAACAGCATCATCAATGAAGCCTGTACCCGAGAAATTCAACGCGGTGGGCAGGTTTATTTTCTACATAATGAGGTTCAAACCATCGAACAGATGGCCGAAACTTTACAGAAAATCAATCCCAGCGCTCGAGTACGAGTCGCGCATGGCCAAATGCATGAAAAAGAGCTGCAGCAAGTCATGGTGGATTTTTACAAACAGCGGTTCAACATTCTGGTTTGCACCACCATCATTGAATCTGGCATCGATGTACCCAGTGCCAACACCATCATCATCAATCGTGCTGATCATTTGGGTCTGGCGCAATTACACCAATTAAGAGGACGTGTAGGCCGTTCACATCACAAAGCATTTGCCTATTTGATTATTCCAAGCTGGAAAGCCATTACTAAAGATGCCAAAAAACGTTTGGAAGCCATTGAATCCCTCGAAGATTTGGGTGCTGGCTTCACCCTGGCAACACATGATATGGAAATTCGTGGTAGTGGAGAATTATTGGGTGAAGAACAAAGCGGTCAAATTCAAAGCATCGGTTTCAGTTTGTATTGTGAAATGTTAGAACGTGCAGTCACCGCTTTAAAAAATGGCGAAGACATAGACATTCTTGATGATGAAGCACAGCATATTGACATTGAACTTAACATACCTGCTCTGATTCCAGAGGACTATATTTTCGATGTATTTACCCGGTTGACTTTCTACAAACGGATGAACAATGCAGACACTCATGGTGAGCTCGATGAAATCAAGGTGGAGTTGATTGATCGATTTGGACAACTACCGGAACAGGCGCAAAATTTGTTTTATGTTTTGAAGTTTAAACAACAGGCTAAACATTTAAACATCAAATCACTGGTCATGAATGAGGACTATGCAGACATTAAGTTTTCCAAGCAAAGTGATGGCTTTTTTGCTAAATTAATTCATTTGTTACAAAAACAACCGGAAAAATTCAAACCACTGCCTGACAATGGATTGCGTTACCATGGAGATTTCTTGTTAGCAGCGCAACGAATAGATGCAATTCACCACCTTTTTGATATACTGAAAACATGAAAAAAACATTAACAACTTTAGTTTTACTGCCAATGATGGCCTTTGCCCAGGAATATCAGGTATTACGGCCTGGACAATGGGTATACGATGTTGAAGTCGTTATTTTTGGCCGCCAATTGGCACAACCCGACTCACTCTATATCAACAACCGGGTAAGTAATCTTGATGTACCTGTTCATACACTTTTGACGAATTTCAGTGATTTACCTTTACTGAAAGATTTACCTCAAACCAATCCAGAAGAATCTGAACAGTGGCAGGTTCCCATCGAAGGCAACCAACCCAAACAACAAGCCTTGGTTTGGGTTTTATTACAATCAAGCATGAATCATCCGGTTATTAAAAAGTTACAAAGCAATCCAACTATAAAGCCTCTGTATTTTCTAAAATGGCGTCAACCGGCCACCAGGTTTTTATCTCCTGAATATGTTGCAGTAACTTCAATCATCAAACCTGAAATTACTTTTGAAAACAATCCAGACTCAGCACCTCAGTTAGAAAGTTTTGAACCTTTTTCTGATTATGCTTTTGACGGAGTTGTTGCCTATTCAAAACAAAAATTTGATCATGTAACTGTCAAAATGAATTATTACCGTCATGATCCATTTGGCCAGAGAATTAGTTATGCAATAGACCAAAAACAACGCATAAAACTAGGTCAATGGCAGTATTTTGATCACCAGCAGTTTGGCGTTATGGTTAAAGTTAATGCCATTTCAGCCGAACAACAAAACGAGGTAGAGTAATGAATATAAACAAATTCATCCTTTTAGGCATAACAATGCTATTAATTACGAGTTGCCAAAAAGATGTTGTCATTAAAGCAAAAGATACCATCGACATTACTAATTGGCAACTTGATGTCACGGAGAGTCATTTCAGTTTTGTGACAATCAAGAACAAAAACCATGCAGAGGAAAACACCATTGATTTTGCTCAAGGTAGCATAGATGAGCTGGGCAACCTGAGCTTGTCATTAGATCTAGCCAGTGTTGATACCATCATTGAACGCAGAAATGAACGCTTGCGTGACATTCTATTTGAAGTTGAACAATACCCTGAGGCAACCATAAAGACTACGCTGACTCGCGACTTACCACTTAATTCGCCAGTGGAAGTGGAATTTGAGTTGAGCTTACATGGTGTCACAAAAAAAATGAAGGCTCTGGTGATGATTCAAAAAGCCGGTCAGCAGTTGGTGGTGATTAATTATGAACCGGTTTTGGTTAATGGCAAGGACTTTAATTTAGATGCTGCCATCAATCAATTAACACAAATTGCAGGCCTGCAAAGTATTAATTATGAAGTATTGACTGATTTCAAACTAACGTTTGGGAAATAATTAATCTATCCTAAAAAAGTCCAGCCTGGCCTTATTTGATAATCGGCCAAAAAGCACTTAACCACAATAATGTGGTTTTGTCGAAATTTTTTACCATACTTAAGCCGACAGACTCAAGGTGACACATCCTTATGCCACATAACCATCAAAAAGATTGGAAAACTGGAAAAAAGACTTTAAAAAAAGTAAGATAACAGCCAATTTTTAACTGGAAAAATCATGGGTATTCTTAAAGGTAAAAAAGCTTTGATTGTAGGTGTTGCCAGTGACCGTTCTATCGCCTGGAGCACTGCAGAGTTTATGCACCAACAAGGAGCTGAGCTGGCTTTCACTTATCTTGACGATAAGTTAAAAAAACGTGTTGATAAAATCGCCGAACAAACCAATTCGAAAATTGTATTGCCTTGTGACGTACAATCTGACCAACAAATCGATGACGTGTTCACAGAGTTGGGTAAGCATTGGGATGGCTTAGATATCATCATACATTCGGTCGGATTTGCCCCCCGCGAATTATTACAAGGCTCCTACCTGGATAACTTAACCCGTGAAGGCTATCAAACAGCTATGGACATCAGTTCTTACAGCTTTGCAGCCTTAGGAAAAGCTGGTAGAGCAATGATGCAAGGTCGTGATGCTGCTCTGCTCACCTTAAGTTACCTTGGGGCTGTCAGAGCCATGACCAATTACAATGTTATGGGTGTTGCTAAAGCTGCGCTAGAAGCCAACGTACGCTATATGGCTCATGCCTTAGGTGCTGATGGTATTAGAGTTAACGGCATATCAGCCGGACCTATAAAAACTCTGGCAGCCTCCGGTATTGGCAATTTAAAATCCATGTTGGATCATGTGGCCAAAGCAGCTCCTTTGAAACGCAACGTTACCCAAGATGATGTGGCTAAAACTGCGGCTTTCCTGTGCTCAGATTGGGCCAATGGTATTACCGGTGAAATTACCTATGTAGATTCTGGCTACAACATCATGGCCATGACGGAAGTGGGTCAATAAAATTTATTTTATAAAATTGCGTAGAAAAGGCTGATTTTTTCAGCCTTTTCATTGAGCTAAAGAAATTTTTGTGCTGTAAATTTTACTTAAACCATTCTCTCCAGTAGTGTATAACTTCAACCATTGCTGGTAGTTTTTAGGTTGATCATCCATTGATTTTAATTGCGAACGGGCACTGGTCCAGTACAAAGTTTGCGCTTTGGCATCATAAAAAGGACAATAATCAAGCTGTTTAGAGTTAATTTGATCTCCCAGGTTTTGTGCCTGTTGCCATTCATCATTAACACGATGACTCAAATATAAATCACCTCCACCCATACCATCCTGGCGGCCAAATGACGAAAAAAGCAGTATCTTTTCATCCGGGCTGATATAGGTATTGAACTCATAAGTGGCTGTATTTACTGTCTCTGGAAGAATTTCTGCTTGGGAGTATTGACCATCAATCAAACGACTTACGTAAATATCTTCCTTACCCAGACCATTATTTTTGGACGCAGTAAAATACAAATTACCATTATTTGAAACACTGGGATAAAACTCATTTGCATCTGGTGTATTAATGTGTTCATTTAATTTGATTGGTTTACCCCAGTCATCATTACTGGTTGTACGCTCAACCATCCAGATATCAAATTGTTCTGTGGCAGCTGATTGTTCTAAATTTCGGTTAGAAGCAAAAAACAACTGTAACCCATTGGGATGTAAAAAAGGCTCCAAATCCTTAAATTGACCCGAAAAAGAAGCTATTTCTGGCTCACTCCAGCCAGTTGGAGTTTTCTTTAATTTTATGATTTGAGAAGCATCTTTACCGATACTTTCCATAGTTGTGTAAAACTCTTGTCCATCGACACTTAAAGTAAAATCTCTCACATGTAAACCATGGATTTCAAAATAAGTCGCCGGTTTTAGTTCAGCCGCAATCACAAATTGGGTAAACAACAATAAAAAAGTTTTAAAAAACATAAATTCCTCACTACTACAAAAACAACTTTAACAAATATGTTTAAAAAATTCTGTGTAATTAATCAAGGGTATTTTTTCGACACAACCCTAGTTCAAAAAACCAATTTTCATGGTTTAAACAGTAATAACCCAATCACTAGATTTAAATTACAAATAAGGTCACTATTACCTACTACAATCATTAAAATACGACTCGGTTTACACAATTTAATTTCAAATGCCACATTATTTTAAATAAACACTAAATAAATTAACAACATTAACCATTTATGGTAATTTGAAGTAGTAAAAGTTTAGCGTTTACTATGAAAATGAGAAAAAACACATTTGGTTACACCATTATTGAACTTGTAGTTACAATTGCCATTTTAGCAATATTAATTACTTTTTCGATTGGCCCAATGAGAGGCTTGTTGCTAAGAAATCAAGTAAAAAATGAAGTGAACTTGTTACAGTTGGATTTGGTATTTGCCAGATCAGAAGCCATTAATCGATCATATCCTGTAGTTGTCAAACCCTCAGACGAGTGGACCGATGGCTGGGTTATTTATGTAGACGTGAATGATAATGGTGTTAAAGACACAAATGAAGAACAACTTCGTGAAACAGCTTTTACAAATGCTAATCTTGTATTATCAGACACGGAAGATCATGCTTCATTGTCATTTACTTCACTTGGAAGTTTAAAAAGTGCGGCAGAAAGAATCATTTCAATCACACACCCAAAGTTACCAGAAAACAAGACAATTTTTGTTGCGGCAGCTGGAACAGTAAGCGTGAGGACTGTGCCTAAATGAAAATATTTTTAAGCAAAAACAAGCCAAACCTTCAAGAGGGATTTTCTTTAATAGAGATTCTTATTTCTCTTGTTATTTTTTCATTTGCTCTGGTGGGCGTTGCCAGTATTATGACACTTTCTATGCGAGGTAACCACAATGGTTATATGCGCTCTCAAGCCAGTATATTAACTATAGATATTGTCAGCAGAATGAGGGCTAACTTAGCCGGATTATGGGAAGGAAACTATAACGGCCAAGTTGTCAATGGATCAACTACCTGCTCTGCCGCTACGCCGTGTACACCTGCTCAACTGGCAGATTTGGATAAAGAAAGTTGGTACAGGTCGCTACAACAAATATTACCAAATTCAACAGGGAACATTGATTGTGAAACGCATACACTGCCTCCAGGCGTTATTAATGCTGGGTTGTGGGTGGCATATCCTCCCTTTCCCGGAGTTTGTAGGATAACAATTTCATGGAGCGAAATTAATGAATCTGGATCTGAGGACCAAAGCGTGAAAATTCTTATACAGCCGTAGAAATGAAGATGAATTAAAAAAAAGCAATCAACATATTCAAAAATAACAGGTTTTTCATTAATTGAACTGATGATAGCCATGTTAATTGGTTTGATTTTACTTTTGGCTTTGACCAGAATTTTTGCCAATACGTCACAGATGAATATTGCCCAAAACGGTTTGGCAAGATTACAAGAAAATGGACGTTTTTTAATGCAAAGGATTAAAAGTGACATCGAAAATGTTGGCTTTCAACCTTGTGCATCTATTTCAATGGAAAGTCCAAGATATATCGACCAGGGGTTTGCAGTCAAACCATTTTACACCACAGTACAACTCACCAATGGCTTACCTAACAATGCTGATCAATTAATTGATCCTCAGTATTTTCTAAGAGGTCATGAATGTGACATAGATGGAAACTGTTTACCTGCTATTGATGTCAGTCCAGGTGGGAACCCATATGGTGTTGTTCCTGGAGCAGGAACATCTGCTGGAAGTCGCGCATACTTAACCGATGTTTTGACGATGAGACTACTGAAATCTCGAGGCGTACTTATTGATGACACTGGATTTAAAAGCACAGACACTATTGTTAAACTAGCACAGGATCCCACTGCAAAGCCTCTCCTTTTGGAAAGCGGTGATCAAATTCTCATTGGGAACTGTTACAAATCACTGATCGCCAACGCAACTGTACAACCAGATAATAAATTAAGTATCACAAATGATTCTGGTTTAAACCCTGCTTCTGTTGATTGGGCCTCAAAAAGCTCAATGACACAAGTTTATAATTTTACCAAACATTACGAAACAGTTTCTTATTATGTCGGACTAAAAACCGATCCTTCAAGCCCAAATAATTTAATCAGCAGTTTATATCGAGTGAAAAATAATGAAACACCCACTGAAGTTGCTGAAGGTGTTGAAAGATTTGATGTGTTTTACGGTGTGAAGTTTGCAGATGGAACTTCTGCATATTTAACAGCTAACGAAGTGCAAACAGGACTTGTTTCTAGTTGTGTTACGCCGCCTGTTCCGCCTGATGATTTATCAATAAATCCAATGTATAACGGAACCGGATGTCTATGGCGCTCTGTTTTCGCAATCAGGGTGCATATGTTACTGAATACAATTTATAACAGCACAGCAGATGCTCAGGAAACATATGTATATTCGGTTGATGGTAGTACACCACAAGTACCAACAACCATTCCTTCACAAATTAATCCGAGAAAGATGTACAGGAGAGAGTTTGTTCAAACCATTTCTTTGAACTCTCTAAACCTGTAATGGAGTGTGAATATGAACTCATATAAAAAACAACGTGGCGCTACTTTAATAATGGGTTTGATCTTGATGCTGATATTGACCTTTATTGGTACAACGTCAATGAAAAACACAGCATTAGAAGAAAAAATGGCAGCCAGTTTACGTAACAGAACCATGGCAGAAAGTGGTGCCGAGAGCGCCCTCAGGGCTGCCGAAGATTATCTTTGGAATTATTATGCGACCAGTAATGGCTTGGCACTGGTTGCGGATGAGGAAGCAACTTTCGGCGTCTTTACTTTTGATGCTCCAGGTGCAGCAGCTTTCAGATCCAGTAGAGAGTGGGTTGACTTGGGAACAGAACATCACGTTGACTTTACCTCTAACTCAGAGGGTGAAGCAAAACTTTTTAAAAACCCAAGATATATCATTGAAGAAATTTCTGCTGGAGGCGGTGTAGTTGGACTTGCAGAATTTGGTGACGATGGTTATCAAGGATCGGCTGGACTGTTACGTAACTATCGAATCACGGCCAGATCTGTCAGTGGTGATGGTAAAATTATAGATATGGTTGAATCTGTCTTTTCAACCCGAACCAATTAAAAGGTGAATATCATGGCTTATAAGAAAACAAAAATTGCATGCAAATCAATGACAGCTGCTTTGTTCGTTGCATTCAGTGGTGCCAGTTCTGCAGTACCTATGAATTTAACAGATGTACCTCTTTTTTTGCAGCAATAGGTACCTCCTGCCATTGCTTTGTCTTTTGATAATTCTTCAAAGACTCAAAAAACTTCACTGTTTTATGTAGAAGATTTCGAAGAAAATTTACCTCGATTTAGGGAAGCTGTTGCAGCACCTGAAGTCAATGTCATTTATTACAATCCAAATTTCACCTATAACCCGCCATTAAGGGCTGATGGAACCTCCTTTCCAAACTCAGATTTTACCTCAGCTTGGAATGATGGATTTAACACTGCAAATGAGGGAGATAGTGATTGCGGCACAACTAATCTGAGTTCTAGCTACAGATTATTGGTTTCCTACAACTCGATACAATGTAATGGTAATAATTTTGCCAACGGCAATCAAAATGGAGAACATGCCTATTATTATGACTTTGACGACAATGCCACTGATTATGGTGATAAAAACAATTATACCTTAGTCACAATACCGGATGCTCAAAAGCAAAATTTTGCCAACTGGTATTCTTACTATAAAACCAGAAACATGCTCATTAAATCCTCTGCATCAAGAGCCATGGGAGTATTGGATGAAAAGTTTAAAATAGCATGGCAAAGTTTTAAACAAAATAATGCTTTTGAAGTGGATATGATGCCTATGCGCGGTACACATAGAGATGCATTATGGGATTGGTTATTTGGTCTTAAAGGCGGCGGCAGCGATGCCATGAATAACGCCATGATTGAGGCAGGTATACAATTTGAAAACAATCACCAATGGTATTATAAAGATGGAGTTGGCTCCAGTGTGGCCGATGAATTAGAATGCCAACAAAATTTTCATGTAGTTTTAACCAATAACTATGCCAATGGCCCTTCTACTGACTACAGCAGTTATACCGATGAAAAAGTAGGCTCTTCCGTAGGTAATTTTACCTACACTGGTTCAGGCGAATCAGCGATATATAAAAACAACGACACCAGAACTTTTGCAGATCTCACCTTCCATTACTGGGCAAGAGATATACATCCACACCTAGCAAACAGAGTCCCGCGTTATTTTAGTACAGGTGAACGCGCTGACGGTTCTGTTTGGGAGGACTTGGTGGCTCAAGAGTGGTGGGAAGATGAAGGTGTATTCTGGAATCCGGCAAACGACCCAGCAAACTGGCAGCATGTCGTGAACTTTGTCATTGGTTTTGGTCTTAAAGGTGTTAACGACATGCCTCAACTGGAAGAAGTGATCCGACCAGATGGAACCATTGATTATCGTGTGGTTAACCCACCTGTATTTTATGATTACCGACGTGGGAACGAGACTTGGCCAACAACAGCAAGGGGTAATCAAGCAAAAGATGCAGAATTGGATGACATGTGGCATGCCGCTTTAAACAGCAGAGGTGAATTCCTTAATGTAAGATCACCAGGACAGTTGGAACATGCGCTCACTGCATTATTAGAACGACTCAAAAACCGTCGAACTGGCTCAAGTTCCGTCGCAACCATTTCATCAAACATTATCACTGAAAATACCAATCTTTACAGAACCAGCTTTGACTCTTCTGACTGGAGTGGCTCAGTAATTTCGCAAGAAGTAACAGCAGATGGTACGCTTGGGAATAATCAGTGGGATGCAGCTTGTTTGTTAACAGGAGGTCCATGTGGAGCTTTGGGAGGAGCAGATGTTGCACAAAACCCAACTCCAGATAACCGAAAAATTTTCACATATGATCGATTCAGTAAAACACAACATAATTTTGAAGATGGCTCATTAAGTACACATCATGTTTTACAATTGGCTAAAGCAAAGCAAGTTCTGAATTTAACCGCAACCATTCCACAAGTTATTGATTATTTACGCGGTGATCGTAGTCTTGAAAAAAGAAATGGTGGCGTATTCAGAGATCGTCGAGTCTTGCTTGGTGATGTCATCCATTCCTCAGCTAAAGTGGTTAGGGGGCCAAGTGAAAGCTATAACGATGATGCTTTTCCTAATGACTCAAATATCAAACAAGATGACAACACGTATGGAAATAGAGAGTACAAAGACTTTAAGGCTGATAATGCCACACGACAAAACATTTTATTGGTAGGCGCCAATGATGGAATGTTACATGCATTTGATGCCAATACCGGGATTGAAAAATGGGCATTCATTCCTAGCCAAGCCTTGGATAATATTCACTTATTAACAGATCCAGACTATACACATCAAAATTATGTAGATTCTACGCCTATTGTACGTGATGTCTATATAGGCGGAGCAACTGGAGGCTGGAAAACCATCGCAGTTGGAGGGTTGAGGTTAGGTGGACAAGGCTATTACGCTTTGGACATTACTGACCCTAATAACCCAAGCGTACTTTGGGAATTTACAGAAAAGAACGATGTTGAAATGGGTTACAGCTATGGTGAACCATTCATCACCAGACTTCCTGATAACAAATGGGTGGCTTTACTACCTAATGGCTATAACAGTATTGTCAATGACGGGTTACAAGGAACAGGCCAATCGGTGTTGTATATGGTTGATATTGTAGATGGTTCTTTAGTGAAAAAATTCACCACAGGAGAAGGCTCATATACCAGACCGAATGGCATGGCTGGCGCAGTTGTTTCAGATGTAAAATATGACATTACTGGAGACGTTATTTTTGTAGGTGATTTACGAGGTGACATCTATCGTATTGATTTAAACGAAAACGGTTATCCAATGGAGAAAATGATTAAAAGTATCAATCCATATCAAGTACCGATCGCCACTCCATTAAGACTGACACAATATATTAACTATTCCAATTCACCCAGAGATGTGATGGTTCATTTTGGCACAGGAAAATACATTGAACTCACAGACAGAACAGTGATTCCACCAGATATTTATCAGTACACAGGTGGTATCTTGGATCAAGGTTATGGTGCATCAGTTTATCCGATAGATATTTTAGGTGTTCATAACGACCAAATGGTTGAACAAGAAATAACTGCCAGTGGTGATGAGCGTACCTTTACTAATAATCCGGTAGATAAAGCAACTGATCTTGGCTGGTACGTTAAATTACCAGAGTTGGGTGAAAGGGTTATTGCAAAAATGGCATCACGTGCAAGTGCACACTTATTGGTATACGCATCCTATTTACCAACAGCGAATACAGGTTGTTCCACTGGAGGAGCAAGTTGGGTAATGGTTGCCGATAACAGAACCGGAGGACAACCTGCAGGTGGTTCTGTATTGAGAGATGGAACGGCTGACGGCGTATACATTGAAAATCAGGTTTTTGGCATTACACCTATAGGCTTTGCTGGTGGTGGTGAAATTTTAATTATCAGTACAGATGATGGTGGCACAAACTGTGAAGAAGGTGAAGAGTGTAATGATACAACGATAACCATTCCAGATTTTACTTGGCGGCGTCGCAGCTGGAATCGTATTGATATTTAATAAAGGATGCTGATATGAATAAACTTAAGGGGTTTTCATTAATAGAAGCAATGGTAGTTATTGTAATTATTGCATTAGTGGTGTCTTATGCATTACCTAATTATCGTAATTATGTTTTGCGCTCAAAAAGAACTGAAGCGGTTAATGCTTTAATGCAAGTGGCACACATGCAAGAAAGACATTATGCAAATACCAACAGATATGGAAATGCTACAGAAATTAAGTTAAATACTATTTTTCCTGCACCAGCAGCAAGTAATGATAAAAATTATCTGATAGAACTTGCCTCAACCAACACCACCTATACCGTCACAGCTAGCGCCAGAAAAGGGCAAACTGAAGATACAGATTGTTTAACATTCACCATAAACCATTTGGGTGTAAAAACACCAACCAGTGGTTGTTGGGATTAATTTTTTTAATTATAAACATCATAAGGGCCGAATTTATCGGCCCTTATTTTTCGTAGCAAGGATTGCTTATCCTTTTGTCTGACTGCTTTATTGGACTTGTCATGTGCACCGCCTTTTTTCATCAACGGTGACTTGGCAGCCCAATTTCTTGTTTTTTGAATCATCTTTCTTCTCCCGAAAACTTCAATCAAAACTCATTACCCTTTGATACAGACCACCTGTTTCAATGTATGTTTGACAGTAACAAGATCTGATTGGTTCATCATCACTTGATCTATATCTTTATAAGCACCAGGTATTTCATCCAGTATACCCTTATCTTTTCGGCACTCGACACCTGTAGTTTGTTGATGCAAATCTTGGGTATTGAAATTTTTCTTGGCCTCAGTACGGCTCATCTGTCTCCCTGCACCATGAGCACATGAACAAAATGAAACTTTTGAGCCTTTACCTTCAATGATATAAGATTTGGCACCCATAGATCCTGGAATAATACCATATTCACCCAAACCTGCTCTGATAGCACCCTTTCTGGTTACATAAACCTTTTCTCCATAATGAGTTTCTTGCGAAATGTAATTATGGTGACAATTGATGGCTTTCATGGTCAATGTGAAAGCAGGTAATTTAGATGCTTTTAGTGCATCAACAACCAGTTTTAACATTTCTTGTCGATTAACCCAAGCATATTCTTGGGCCCAATTTACTGCATGAGTATAATCATCAAAGTAGTCAGTACCTTCTCTTAAGTAAGACAAATTAACATCGGGCAAATGTAGTTGATGCTTTTGCATGTCTTTCTTGGCTAGATTGATAAAGTAACGTCCAATAACATTACCAATACCTCTGGAGCCAGAATGCAGCATGATCCAAACATCATTATTTTCATCAAGACAGAGTTCGATGAAATGATTGCCTCCACCTAATGTTCCAAGTTGGCGATGCCAGGTATGATTAAAATTTTTCAACATTTTCATGATCCCGGGATGTTTATGAATGATTTCATCCAATGGTTTATCCAGACCATTAACTGTTGAACGATTGACCATAGTTTCACTGTGCCAATTAAAACCAACTGGCACCCTCTTCTCTATATGTCTTCGCACTTCATACAAGTTATCAGGTAGATCATTAGCGGTTAAACTGGTTCTCACAGCATTCATACCACAACCAATATCCACACCTACCGCAGCTGGAATAACTGCATTCAATGTTGGAATCACAGATCCTACGGTAGCCCCTATCCCAACATGAACGTCAGGCATAGCCGCAATATGATGATGAACAATCGGTAAGTTAGCAATATTAACCAATTGTTCTATGGCTTTGGATGTAATGTCATCAGTAAATATTTTTATAGGTACTTTACATTTATTTATTTGTTTTAAAATTGGCATTTTTATTTCCCTTATAAAATTCAGGCCAACCCTCTAGAGGCAAAAAAAAGCCTGAAATATGCGATGCACTTCAGGCTTTTTTTGTCGTCTGAAAGGCATCATTTTATATTCGCCTTCCAAACAAAATATGTTGGTAGGCGCTTAACTCATTTTTTCCTGTCTTGTGTGTTGCATGTTTAAGCCTCCTGTGAGCAATATTTGCATTAAATTTATCACTTGCTCGAACCATTCGAGCAAGTGACTGTATTATTCATAAATAAAAAAAGTTGTCAAATCAAAACTCCGTAGGGGCTGGAGGTGATTTAATAGATTTTCTTGGATTTTCCTTCAAGTCTTTCAATAATTCTTCAACGGCTCGTTCAATCGATGGATCGCGACCTTGTGCTACCAATTCAGGTCTATCAATCACTACAATGTCAGGTGGCACACCTTCATTTTCAACAGCCCAGTCGCCATCAGTGTCCAAAAAGCGGAAAGTAGATGCCAGAATTGAACCACCATCAGCTAAATTAGGATTACCACTGATACCAATCAAACCGCCCCACGTTCGGGTTCCAATGATTTTACCCAATCGAGCTTTTCGGAAGTAATACGGTAAAGCATCACCACCAGAGCTGGACAAACCATTGGTTAACATCACTTTGGGACCATCATGAGCTATCAGTGGCGTGGCATTGCTGTCCAAATCCAAACCACGTCTTTTCCAATAGTTCATTGTTGTGCGAGATAGCAATTCAATCATGCGATCGGGAATGAAGCCACCACCATTATATCGATCATCAATAATTAACGCATCTTTACCAATTTGTAGAATCATTTGTTTGAATAATTCACGGTTACCATCGGTGGCTGTATTCGGCAAATGCACATACCCTATTCTACCTCCCGATAATTTGTCGACCAACGCACGCCTTGAATTAACCCAATCCAGATAACGCAATTGACTTTCTGATTTTATCGGTTTGACAAATACATTTCTGGCACCTTTAGCTGTTGGAATGCTATTTAGCTGTAGTCTGATAGTTCGGTCGGCTGTGTGTTCCAGCAGTTGATAAATATTGTTGACTTCATTGGTATTAATGCCATCAATAGAAATCACATAATCGCCGACTTTTGCATCCACACCTGGTTCGGTTAAAGGCGAGCGTCTATCAGGAGTCCAGTTTTCTCCAATAAATATTTTAGTGATTTCAAAATAACCACTATTGTGCTTACTAAACTCCGCGCCCAACAAACCATTATCCATGCGTTTTACTGATGGTTGATCGCCAGAATTGACATATATATGCCCAGCGTTCATTTCACCGGCAATCTCACCAAATACATAGTCCAAATCAGTCCGATGTTTAGCAGCTTGTGCCAATGGCAAGTATTTGTCGTGAATAGCCTGCCAATTCATGCCGTGCATCCCTGGGTCGTAGAACCAGTCGCGCAAAATTCGCCAGGCATCAGTAAACATTTGCTGCCATTCTTCTTGCGGATTGACTTTCATGGTTAGATGAGTCAAATCGAGTTTGTCACTGATTTTTTGATCAGCCGCTGCTTTAATGATGGCATACTCCCCACCTTTTTGTACCAATATGTTTTTACCATCATAAGCCAACTGATAATTAGCCACTCCATCAATGACCATTTTCGGTTGTTCATCTGAGTTCAAATCAATCACTTTCAACATCGCCCCATCGGTTCCATTTTCAACCACAAACACACTCTCGCCATTACTTTGTAAATTGGCATAGTTACTTGATTTTCCAGGTAAAGCAATTACACGATTGTCAAAACCAGCCACATCAATTTTGACCTGAAACCCTTTGCCTTCATCATTTTTATTTTCTGCTTTCGGTTTGTCAAAGGGGAACAATGCTGGTGCATCATTATTTAATTGAGCTGCATAAATACGGGTTGCCTGATGATACAGATAATTGAACTCGTAACTGCTGAATGACAAGTTATAATCCCTGTTTGAAAGGAAAAACAGGTAATGACCGTTGGGGTCAAATACAGGAGAAAAATCATTAAAAGCTGCGCTGGTTAAACGGTGTGTCTTTTTTTTGTTTAAGTTATGGACAAAGACAGAGTTGTATCCAGTGTTTTCAGTTTTGGTATAAACGAGCCAGTTGCTGTCTGGAGACCATTGGTAATCATTGATGTCATTACTAGATGAACGATCAATTTGTTGTGTTCTTTTGTCCGCAAGATCAACCACCCACAATTTTTGGTTGGTATCACCAAAGGCTATTTTTTTACTGTCTGGTGACCAAATGGGAGGATAACGCCAGGTGTTACCATCTTTGGTAACTTGAGTTACATGGCCAGATTTAACATGTTGGGTATAAAGTTCGTATTCACCCGTTGCATCACTTAAATAAGCCACATTCTTGCCATCTGGTGACCAGATTACAGCAATTTCCCTCGCAGCAGGTGTTCTGCTTACTTGTCGAATTTCATTGTGCTTAGCTGAGGCTTTGAACAACTCTCCTCTGGCGGCAATCATCACCTGTTCGGCATCTGGTGAAAGCGACATAGACTCGATATAGTCTTTGACATTTTTCCTTGTAGCCAGCAGCGGCTCTTCATTGGCAGTGATGGTAATGTTCAGTTTTTTGCTTTGATTATTTTTAGGGTCGTAGCGCCACAAATAACCACCATTTTCGTAAACAATGGCTTCAGGACCCGCAGAAGCCCACAGAGAGTCATATTGATCATGATTGGTCACTTTAACCGGTTCGGAACCTTCAACATAGCGGTATAAGTTCAAATGATAATCACGGTCACTGATAAAATAAATGTCTTCACCAACCCAGACTGGCTGATGATCAGTGGCATCATGTTGAGTCAACTGCTTAGAAGTATTATTAACCAAGTCATAGATCCAGACATCTTGTGCACGTCCACCGCGATACCGTTTCCAGGTGCGAAATTCTCGGTCCTTGATGGTATACACCATTTTGGTTCCATCGGGCGACAACATGCCACCGCCTGCCTCAGGTATGGCTAATGGTTGCTCCATACCTCCATTGACAGGTACCCAGTAGGGTTGCCCCATACGCTCGCCCCAAGGTAAACGATTGGCACGCACCAAGATATTTTGATCATCTGCGGACCAATCATAAATACGATAGTCATATCCGCCTCTTGGTGGCATTGCACCCACATCATTATACCAAGTCAATTGTTTTAAATGACTGCCATCAGTATTCATCACATAAACTTGCCTTGAACCCGAATATTCCGCACTAAAGGCAATTTTCGTCCCATCTCTTGAAAATTTTGGAAAAGTCTCAAATCCTTCATTTGAGGTTAATCTTTTGGCTTCACCGCCATGGGTTGAGGCGATATAAATATCACCACCATAAACAAAAACCACTTGATCTTGGTGAATGTCCGCAAATCTAAGCAATGGTGTTGATGTTGCTGCTGATACTAACAAAGGAAACAAACAGACAAACACAAGCAAGAATATAGGTAATTCTTTTTTTATTTTCATTTAATGGACTCCTTAAATTATGTGGGAAATGATCAGAGAAAAGATTCTACCATAAATGCTATTAATGTTACCCAGCTAGTATAGCTTGCGTTTTGCAATTTAATATTGACCGACCGGTCAGTCTGGGGTAGAATGCCATTATGGATACATCTAAAAAACAAAAAATACTGAACCAGGCATTAAAGTTATTTGCGACTCACGGGTTTGCACATGTTTCAATTTCAATGATTGCCAAACAGGCGGGAGTGACGAAAAGTTTAATTTTTCATCATTTTGAAAATAAGGAACAACTTTGGGAAACCGTAAAAGAAACTTTTTTCCAACAGTACGCTGCCAGCCAGATGAACTTGTTTGAGGTAGAGAAAGATCCTATTGAATTAATTAGAAAGTCGATGCGATTTTATTTTGAATTTGTCAAAAATAACCCGCTGATCCCACGTTTTTTTGCATTTGCGCATCTAGAAAATGATGAGAAATGCGGACAAATGGATGAGCCTTTAATAACCAAAGGCAGTGAACTGATCAAGCAAGCACAACAAAACGGTCTGATGAGAAAAGATTTCAACCCTGTGATTTTAGTTATGAATTTCATTACCGTTATTAACCAATACTTTATTGCTGAATGTCATTTCAAACATTGGGACAATTCCATGTACCAACAACCAGAAACCTTCATAGAGGATTTTATCGAACTGACCATTCAAGGAATCAAGCCATGAATCTAAAAAACATCACACTATTGATAATCAGCATAGCCATATCTGCCTGTTCGGTAGGCAGTGAGGAAATTGATAACGACAACACCCCTGACAGTTATCAATCTGCCGTTTTCAGTCCCGAAGCACAATACAAAACCCACCAGGTGGCGGCCTTTGTAGAGCCAACAGACCAGGCCAACCTGTCCTTTCAGGTCAGTGGAGTCATTGAGAAACAATTAGTGGCCATTGGCGAACAAGTGGATTCAGGACAAGAATTATTTAAAATTTCCAACCCCTCTCTTGAACCTCAAATTCAACAGTTTCAAAGTCAAATAGAAGCCATAGAAGCAACATTGCAACAAAACAATGCAGAAGTTAATCGGGTACAAGATCTAAAAAGAACCAATGCCATCAGTCAAAATGAACTGGATCGCCTGACTCACCAAAGAGAAAATTTATTGGCTACCAAAAAAAGTGTGGAAGCGCAATTAGAGCAAGCGCAATCACTTTACGACGAAACATACCTCAAAGCACCATTTGCTGGCAGTGTAGCCGAAATTTTTAAAGAAGCTGGTGAAGTGATCAGCCCAGGTGAAGTGGTGATGCTATTGGGTGGTGTAAGCTCGTTGGAAGCACCCTTATTTCTGCCCTCGTTTTTGCATCAGAACATTTCTTTTGGACAACAATTGACCGTAAGCTATCAAGACCATGAAATGTTTGCCACTGTGACAGAAATAAGTTTGAGTGCTAACCCCAAATCGCAGCTTTTCAAAGTTATGATTGAAGTACCCATTGAACATGGCATCAAGTCTGGTGAAAAGATCACTGTTATTATTAAAGAGTTAATGGGTGACTATTATCGTTTACCCATTGAAAGCGTCATAGATGATGGTATCAATCAGCCTTTTGTTTTTCTTATTGATAATGGCCAGGTCATTCAAGCAAGAATCAAATTGATAGACATTGAAGATGATGAAATCATTGTTGAATTACCTCATCAAGGTAAAATTGAAGTAGTGACTCAAGGACAAGTGAAATTGTCACCTGGGCAAAAGCTGGGGTAAGGTTATGAGTGTTGTTCGAGTTTTGGTCGGCCAAAAAAGGTTGATATTAACTACCTCTATTTTTTTGGCTTTATATGGTTTATTTTCTTGGACCAATATGAACCGTCAAGAAGATCCCTTTTTCCCTTATCGACAAGGCTTTGTATTGGTGCAGTATCCTGGTGCTGATGTAAATAAAATTGAAAAACAAGTACTCAAACCTCTTGAGGAAGAACTGGCACAAATTGAGGAAATTGATGAAATCAGAGCGGTTGTCCGTTCTGGTTTTGCTCAAGTAATTGTTAAAATGCTGGATCACATAACAGACACTGACGCGGTGTGGGATCGAGTCAGAATTGCGGTAGATAAGGCTGAGGTCAAGTTTCCTAATGGTGTGTTAAAACCCAGTGTTGAAGATCGATTATTGGACACGGCGGTTGCAGTTTACAGCTTATCGGGTATCAATGACATCATGCAGCTACGTGAAGCGGCCAAGTCCATCAAAAATCGCATGTTTAACTTACCAGGCATAGGTAAAGTGTCCTTGTATGGGATGCCTGAAGAACAAATCACCATCACTCTGAAAGATTCATTTAATAACAGTGCCATCATTAATCATGAATCATTGGCTCGACAAATCAATGAACGAACCCAGGCCCAACCGATCAATTCTTTACATATTGGCAATAACCGCATCAATCTCGACGCACACACCGAATTTCAATCCTTAGCAGAAATCAAAAACACCAGCATTCAATTAACCAACGGCGAACAATTACCACTTTCGGCCATTGCTGATGTCAAACTGGAAGCGGAAAATGTAGCCAATTCAGCTTTTTGGCACCACGGAGAACGTGCCATTGCTTTGGCTTTGTATGTCCCCATCAATCAATTGAATGTCGTTGAGTTTGGTGAGGAACTTAGGACATATATGTCTAATATCCGTAAATTATACCCGGATGTAACAATTGAAGAAGTATTTTTCCAACCAGATCGGGTACTAGACAGGATAAAGGAGTTAGGTGGCTCTTTATTGACAGGTATGGCTTTAGTGACCCTGATACTGGCTTTTTTCTTGGGTTTAAGGCCTGGGCTGGTGGTTGCTACCATCATTCCTTTGGTGACTTTTTCTTCACTGGCCATATTCAATATGGGCGGTGGTGTATTGCATCAAATGGCCATTGCTGGTATGGTGATTGGTCTGGGCATGTTGGTTGACAATGCCATTGTTATGGTTGAGAACATCCAGTATCACATTGATCATGGCATGCGAGGTTCTGATGCTTCGGTCACCTCAGTCAAAAGTCTTGCCATGTCATTAGGGTCAGCTACAGGAACCACCATCGCGGCATTCATGCCAATGTTACTATCACACGGAAACTCTGCCGACTTTACCCGTGCCATACCAACCATGATTATTCTGTCAATCACAGTCAGTTATATTTATGCTATTTTGGTGACTCCTGCATTCAGTCATATTTTTCTTAAACAACACACGGAAAACAAAGAATCTTCCTTACAAAAGTTGGGGCACAAACTGGGTCAAATAGCAGTCAGTAAAACCCAGCTGGTTATGTGGGGAGCCCTGGTGTTTTTATTGGTATCCGGTTTTATGTTTACTTTGGTTCAAAAGGACTTTTTCCCTGACACCGATCGCAACCAGGTCATCATTGACATCAAATACCCAGAAAACTCTCATATCATCCAAAACGCAAAAACCACTCAAACCATAGCCGCACAATTGGCACAGCGTGATCATGTGGAACGAACAGCCACCTTTGTGGGTAATTCTGGTCCGGTGTTTTACTATAATTTGGTTGAAAAACCAAGGGCGCCTCACATCGCAAGAATTGTCGCCATCCTAGACGATGTAGAAAACAGCAGCGAAATCATCAATTGGATGACCAATGAAGTATCTCCTCTTTATCCACAAGCTGAAATTGTGGCTCGACGACTGGGCCAAGGACCACCAGCGGATGCACCGATAGAAATCAAAGTAATTGCAGAGGACCGCCGAGAGTTAACTGAATCAGTACGAAAAATTCAAGATTTATTGAGCCAGACCGAAGGCACACGCACTTTGAGAAATACCATTGGTTTGGGTATGGCCAAACTGACTTTAACACCACATGATGATTTATTAAACAAAAATGACATCACCCGCAGTAAATTGGCCAGCGGTTTAGCTTTACGCACCTCTGGACAAGTAATCGGTCAATACCGTGGTGGTGAAGATCCGGTCAACATCGTCATGCAAGCACCCGAACATGTTAACTTTAATATTCAGGATTTGGACGACATTTCTATCCACAACGGTGAATATCAGCTGTCACTGAATGCTTTAACCGATAGAAAGATTGAATGGTTGCCTGCCTCTATACAACACATAAATTTACAAAGAACCGCTTCAGTATTTTCAGAGACTGTTGATGGTTACACCTATGATGATGTATTGTCTTCATTTTTACCCAAACTGGACGAAGTGGACTTTCCTGCTGGTGTTGATTACTATGTGGCCGGTTCGGTTAAGGAATCAGGTAAGGCTAATCAATCGCTGGGTAAAGCTTTGCCCATTGGTATCATCATGTTACTTATGTTTTTATTGATTGAATTTAACTCATTCAGGAAGCTGTTGATTATTTTGATTACAGTACCACTGGCTTTTGCTGGCGTGCCTTTTGGGTTGTTATTGACGAGCACTCCATTTGGTTTTACCGCTACGCTGGGTGTTTTGGCTTTGGTTGGTATTGTCGTGAATAATGCTATTGTACTGCTAGATTTGATTAAAAAAAATCAAGATGAAGGCATGGATATGAAAACTGCCATAGAGCAAGCCGTAGCACGCAGGGCAAGACCGATTATTTTAACCACTTTAACAACCATTGCTGGTTTATTACCTCTTGTGATGACTAAATCCACATTATGGCCACCTTTGGCATGGTCTATCATCTCAGGTTTGTTGGTTTCAACGGCTTTGTCTTTATTAGTCGTACCAGCTATGTACCAAAAAATAATCAAAGCCTGATGATTAGAATGATGCAACATCAATATGCAGACTTGGGCAGACAGTTTGCCATTCCCACCCTACCTGAAAAAATTGGTCATCCAAAGATATTGTTGTGGAACCAACCTTTGGCTGAACAGCTGGGTTTGGATTTAACCGAAACAGAACAGGCACAATATTTTTCCGGGCAAAAGCTGTTCAGTGGCTCAAAACCTGTAGCCATGGCCTATGCAGGTCACCAATTTGGTCATTTCAATCCACAATTGGGAGATGGTCGAGCACATTTGTTGGGTGAATTTAATAATCTGCGCAGACAAATACAAGAAATACATTTGAAAGGTTCAGGGCGCACACCTTTTTCACGCAATGGTGATGGTAGATGTGCCATCAAACCTGCAGTCCGTGAATACATCATGTCTGAAGCCATGTATGCTTTAGGTGTTCCCACAACCCGAACGCTGGCAGTAGTGACTACAGATGAGACATTATTTCGACAACAACCCACCACTGGAGCCATTATTACCAGGGTGGCAACTTCTCATCTTCGAATAGGCACTTTTGAGTATTTTGCAGCACGCGGTTTGTATGTTGAATTGGAACAATTGGTTGACCTTGCCATTGATAGACACTACCCGCAAATAAATAAAAACGAACCAAATAAATATATTAAGTTATTATCACATGTTATTGATAAACAAATAGAATTAATTGTCAACTGGATGCGTGTTGGATTCATTCATGGCGTCATGAACACTGATAATATCCTGCTCTCAGGTGAAACCATAGACTATGGCCCATGTGCCATGCTCGAAGTTTATAATCCTGCCACAGTATTCAGTTCAATTGATGAATCAGGACGTTATGCTTTTGCCAATCAGCCCAACATAGCACAATGGAATATGGTGAGGCTGGCTGAATGTTTCATTCCGCTGATTGATGACAATCAAAACCACGCCATTAATCAGGTCATGCCACTATTAGAAGGATTTGTACCCACGTTCAAAACGGCCTATTATTTGATGCTGGCACATAAACTTGGGTTCAACGAAGCAAACCCTGCCATCAAGAAATTATCTCAAGAGTTGTTAGTTTTAATGCAACAAAATCAACTAGACTACACCCAAACATTTGATTATTTGACCTCATCACTGCAAAGCAAACAATCGCCGCATCCAACTTTCAATGACTGGTACGAAAAATGGCAAATGCTGTTGACTGAAAACAACGCTTCGTCTCATGAAACAAGCATGTTGATGAGGCAAAACAACCCACTTCTGATACCAAGAAATTACCATATCGAAGCCGTCTTAGCTCACGTCGAAACACATCAGAGTGCTGAACGCGTTTGGAAATTTCTCAAACCCTTAGAGTCGCCCTACACTTTGACTGAAACCACCGAAAAATACCAGAAACCCAACCCTGAATTTAATGAAAGCTACCAAACATTTTGTGGTACCTGACTCATTTATTTTGCGAACAATGGATTCAGAGTCTTGGCCTGCCTTTTTAATTGGTCAATTTCTTCTTGGCTGCTATTTTTAAGTGTCAACAAATCAGCCTTGAAAGAGTAAGCTTCAGCTAAGTTAGGATTAATCTGCAATGCAAAATCACACTGCTGAATGGCAGCGGTAATAATAGAAAGGCGTGTTTTGGACGCCTCGGCATTATTTGCCAAATAACCTAAATACTTCGCAAAATCTACGTAAGATGGCGCAAATCCTGGATTAGCATCTATAGCTTTTTGGTAATACAACTTTATTTCTTCATTTGTGATCAGTGATGGCTGTTTTAAAAAAGCATCGTTTTGTTGGGAAAAGAATAAACCATTGGCTTTAATCAACAACAGTTCATTTTGGTTGGGAAATAAGTCTAAAGCTTGGTCAATATTACGATGAAGTAATTCCAATGCTTCAGTTGTCTCATCAGAATCATTGAGTTTTTGTTTAACCAAGGCACTTAATAATTGGGCTTTAATACCGTAAATAAATGACTCATTTGCAAATATTTCTGGTTGTTGATTCAGTATTTCCAAACCTTTTTCGACAACTTGGTTGACCGGTTCGCCAATCAACAACAAATATTTGGCATAAACATAGTAAATCGCGGCTGTATTCATATGAACTACCACCAATTGTGTGTGATAACGTTCGATTTCGGCCTGATAAAATCGTTTAAAAGCTGATTGCGCTTCAGCAAAAGTACTGCTGACATCTAGCCCTCTTGCCAGTTGAAATTGTGCCAAAATCTCGAGGTTATACAAAACTCCGATGGTATTCTCACTCAGCGTATTCGGGTTCAGTTTACTTGCTTTTTTATAAGCCTCAACAGCTAATTCAATTTGGGGTTGAGGATCTAGTCCTTTCCGATTATTGATTTGGGCTTTTTTACTGTGAATTTCAGCTTTATTCAGATAACTGGAATCTTTAGGGAAATAAGCAATATCTTCATCAATCCATTTCTGAGCTTCATCCAGTAAGTGGCTGATGTCATGTCCCTTTTGCAACTGAACTTCTGAGTATGTGACATAAATGGAGGCCAAAACTGACCTTACATACGGATCTTTGGGCAATACTAATAAAGCCTGTTTACAAGCCTGTACGCCATTTTTAAATAATGGATCAACATCGAAACCTGAGTTGGTTAAAGCTTCACGAATAACTCTTTTATTCATTTGGCACACCCCCACATAAGAACCCGGATGACTTCTTGCTCTTTCAACAGCTAATTCATAGGCTTTGATTGCATCTAACCCCATTTGATAAGATTCTTCTGCAGTTCGACCTGTGTCAAGTGTCATTATTTTATTGGTATAGATACCCGCTTTTAATAAATAACCATCATATTGCCAATCAGCCGATTCTAGAGCCTCATCAATCATGTCTAAAGCTTCATCAAATTTTTGTAACCTCCAAAGCAAATAAGCAGAAGCAATACTGTTTACTTGCCCCCCAGCATCTTTGCTTAGCTGCGCGTAATCATAGGCTTTTTGCCTAAAAACAGCCGCTTCCTCCAATGGTTTCGAAGTTAAAAAACCATTGAATTCAGTATTCCACCACAATCTTATGGCTGAATCGGCTAATTCATGAATAACCTGATCGTTTTTAAATCCTAGGCTCCAGCTTTTTTCTAATAAATAGAAGGCTTCTTTAAATTGAAGTACATTTTTATAAGCAATACCTTGTAAATAAGCTTTACTTGGATCATCAAGCAATGGGTCTTGCTCAATCTGTTCAACCAATGAGATTGCCTTGTTTTTATTCAGTTCAATTTCCGAAGTAATGTCGTGAATTGGTAATGTGAAAATTTGGCTTAGTTGATTACCCAAGGTTTCTGCTTCAATTAAATAATCGTTGAAAACCTGAGTTTTGCTGGCTTCTTCGTACCTGAAATACCAAAACCAAGTAGCCACAAGAACCAAGCAAAACAATGAAGCAACCAAAAGGTTTTTTTTCTGTCTTTGTGGTTTGTCGATATAGTGCTTTAGTCGTTGTTTTAACTCATTGGCAGAAAGCCTTTTTTCAGCTTCTAATTGAGTCAAGTCACTGATAATTGACTGTAGTGAATGTGGCAGATTTTTGGGGTTAGTTAAATGAGCATATGCCACCTGATTTCTCAGTTCATTGGTGTCATTTAACTCATAAGCAAACTCGCCTGTAAGTGTCTCTTGTAAAATCACTCCGACTGAATACATGTCACTGGCGGTAGTCACTTCTTCGCCTCTGACTTGTTCGGGACTCATGTATCTCAGAGTACCCATTATACTACCGGCAACAGTCAAATCACTTTGAGCGTTTTTGTTTTCAGTCGAATCAGACTTTTGAAGTTCAATCAAAGGAGTATTTGCAGCTGATCTGGCAATACCAAAATCAAGAATTTTTAACGACGGTTCGCCTGTAACCATTAAATTATCAGGTTTAAGGTCACGATGAATAATGCCTTGCTGATGCGCACTTTCCAAAGCTTCAGCTAATTGAACAAAAAGTTCAAGCTGGTCAGTTTGTGCTAAAGCAGTTTCCCTATCATTAAGATTCTTACCATCAATGTACTCAAGCACAATGAACTCACAGTCGTTTTGATCTATAAAATCATAAATTTGACATATTCTGCTGTCATTGATTTTTGATAAAATTTGAGCTTCACGAATAAAACGCTGTTGGGTTGCTGGTTTAAATGCATAGTCGGGGCGGATGGTTTTAATTGCCACGTGTCTGCCTAACAGTTCATCATAGCCTTTATAAACCAAACCCATTCCGCCTTGAGCAATGACTTTTTCTACCCTGAAGCGCCCTACTCTTTCACCCGGCAAGAGATGAAATGACTCTGGATTGTTTAGTTTAACTGAATTTCCGGCAATACCAGTTTTGAACATTAAAGCGGTGGAGGCATCAGCAGTTTTAACAATGTAATCCAACTGTCGACGTAATTCAGGGTCTTCAACTTGGTTCAAAAAAGCATCCAGTTCTTTTGTTTCCAACAAAAATGCCTGGCGCAACAATGCATTGAATTGTTCGGCTTTTTCTGCAGTTTCCCTGTCAGTCATGCTGAATCTGAAAGTACGTTAGCATTAATTATTTTGCCCTACTTTTAACCACCTTACCATCTTTGATGACCACATCGACCTGTTTCATGGTATCGATGTTTTCCAATGGGTTTTCTTTAACCACCACCATATCGGCCAAGAATCCTGTCTTAATTTGCCCCAATTGTTCACTTTGACCTAATAAATCAGCCGCATAGATTGTGCCTGCTTGTAAAGCTTCTGCCGGAGCCATACCATATTTGACCATCAGACCAAATTCTTCGCCATTGCGACCATGTTCCGACACACCACTGTCGGTACCCAAAGCAATTTTGACACCGGCCTTAAAAGCTTTGTTAAATGAACCGGCAATGACAGGACCAATAGTGGCTGCTTTTTTGGCCACAACTGGTGGGAAAAAACCTTCATTTTTTGATTTCTCTGTCACCCAGTCACCAGCAATTAAAGTGGGTACCAGATATGTGCCATGTTTTTTCATCAGTTTGATGATTTCATCATCAAGGTAAGTACCATGTTCAATACTGGCTACACCTGCTTCAATCGCTCTTTTCATACCACCTTTACCATGAGCATGGGCGGCCACCTTGAATCCATAATCTTTGGCTGTAGCCATCAAAGCATTCAGTTCCTCCTCATTAAATTGGGCATTGTCACCACTGGCTGCCTGACTCAATACACCACCTGTAGCGGTAATTTTGATCAGATCTGCTCCATCCTGGTAACGTTTGCGCACAGCCTTCATGGCATCACTGGGGCCATTGATAACACCATGATCTGGGGTGGTAGGTGGAAACAAACCATCTCGATAACCATTACTGGGATCTGCATGGCCACCAGTGGTTGCCAATGATTTGGTAGCAGTGAAAATTCTGGGTCCAGGAACTTTGCCTTGATTAATGGCTTTTTTCAATGCCACTGAAACATTGAAGGAATCACCCAAATCACGTACCGTAGTAAATCCTGCATCCAAAGTTCTTTGTGCATACAAAGCGGCGTTGTAGGCGACATCAGCAGCATCCAATTCATACTTTTGCAGATAGGAATTTGGATTAATTTCAAAAGTAAGATGAGTATGCATGTCCATCAAGCCTGGCAAACAAAATTGTTCACTATAATCCAAGTCTATGTCCTGTTGCTTATAGGGCTCAATAGCCGTAAATTGATTGGATTCAATGGTAACCACTTGATTTTTCAGCATTTTGCCAGATTCAGCATCGAACAAACCGCCACATTTGATGTTCATCGACCAACTTAAGTGGCTGAAAACCAAAAAACATAATAATAGTACTTTTTTCATAATCACCCCTGCATAATGTCTTCAATTTCTTTGATGGTTTTGGGCGCTTTTTCGCTGAGAATTACCGGTCCTTTTTTGCTGACTTGCACATCATCCTCAATACGAATACCTATACCCCGCCACTTCTTTGGCGCTTTCGAGTTTTCACTGATGTAGATACCAGGTTCTATGGTTAGAACCATACTGTCTTCCAGTTCCACCCACAAATCATCAACCCGGTAATCTCCACAATCATGAACATCCAAACCCAGCCAATGGCCAGTCATGTGCATGTAATAATTGCTATAAGTTTTTTCCTCAAGCACTTGATCTAAAGTTCCTTTAATAATTTTCAAATCCAATAAACCCTGACTGATGGTATTAACCGCTGCATCATGAAACTCATTCCAGTGCTTACCCACTTTCACCTGTTCTATGGCATCCATTTGGGCTTGTAACACCACTTCATACAAATCTTTTTGTCTTGCGGAGAATCGTCCATTTACTGGAAAAGTACGGGTAATGTCCGAAGCGTAGAAGTCATATTCAGCACCCGCATCAATCAGCACCAAATCACCATCCTGCATCTGCGCATTGTTATTGATGTAATGTAAAATATTACTATTTTCTCCACTGCCAATGATCGGTGGATAGCTCCAATGAGATTGATTTTGAATGAGGTGGTGTTGGTATTCGGCTTGCAATTGATACTCGTACATGCCTGGTTTAGCGGCATGCATCATGCGAATGTGCGCTTCAGCAGCTAATTCTGCCGATTTTTTCATACATTTTATTTCAGCGCGGCTTTTGTACAAACGCATGTCATGAATCACATGACTGATTGACATAAATTCTTCTGGTGCTTTGGATTTTTGCCCTTTTCTGGTTTCTATGGCCTTCACCCAAAAAGCAATTTTCTGATCAAATTCATCACTGTCACCGATTTTAAAACAGATTTTTTCACAACCCTCGATCAGTCCAGGCATTCGTTGGTCAATTTCCCTGATGTCATAAGCAGCATCAAAACCATAATCATCAATTGCGCCCCTGGTTCCTGCCATAGGTCCATCCCAAATCATTTTTTGGGGGTCAGCTTCACGGCAAAACAAAATTTGTTGCTCACCTTTTCTGCTGGGAATTAGTACCACCACAGCGTCAGGTTCATTAAAACCGGTCAAATAATAAAAATCACTGTCCTGACGATAATAATGGGGCACGTCACCGTTACGTATGTACTCAGGTCGACTGCCCAATAGCGTAATGGAATGACCACCAGCAATTTTCATCAACTGCTTGCGTCGTTTACTGTATTCACTGACTGGAATCATCGAATTGCTAAAAAGAATAAATAGAATTCAATAGTATAACCAAATGGACTAAAGGTCTCTATCAGTTTATTGACCTTGCCACTGAAAAACATGCAGGTCGATTCTATCTTGCAGACCAAATTCAACGCCTTCAGCTTGTAATTTTGATTTTTGTCTGTGGTAACCGCTTTGATCTTTGGGGATAGAAATTTTACCACCGACTCCTATCACCCGATGCCATGGCAGTTGGTACTTACTGCTACAAGTGTGTAATACCCGTGACACCTGTCTTGCACCACGATGGTTGCCCGCCATGGCAGCAATTTGTCCGTAAGTAGCCACCTTCCCAGCTGGAATCTGACTGATGGTCTTAATGATTTTTAGGGTGAAATCTTGCAAAAGAGTCAGGCGCCTGATCGTGTTCAGGCGCGCAGCCAATCGTTTATTTTTCTTCGATTTGAGGCGATTCGGTTCTGGAACCACCAAATTTAGATTTCGCCCAACCTACGGCTTTGTTTTTCAGTTCAACGAATTTCTTGGAGCCACGCTCTAACTTGGCTTCCCATTCTGGATTGGGCTCTTGACCTTCAGTGACTTTAAAAAATACTTGCATTAATGCCGTCATGGCAATCGGGTCAATCAAAGCAGCCTTGATACCCCAAGCCGTTACAATAGCCAGAATCAAAACCCATGTATTTCCAGTATAACCAACCACACTTAAAATCCAGGCCAATGGCCCAAACACCAAAAGCAGTACCACCAGAGACAGTACCCAGGTAATAATGGTCAGAAACAAAGCGTTTTTCAAAAACGTTTTGTAATTTTGCGCATATAGCACCAAAGCTTTTCGTGAATCTTCCCAAGGATTCTCTGAGTTATTGCGAATGTAATAAGCCAAAATCACTTCATCCACATAAGTCAATGACATGTTGATGACAGCATTGACGAAATTTACCAGGCCCTGTGGCAACACCGGAATAAAAGACATCACGCCTGAAAAAATTCGATTAAATGTCTTTAATACACCTTTAATCAGCTGATCTACACCAAACAATACAGAAGATTCTTTAAAACGCTCTTTAACCACTTCTTGAGCGTATTTAACCTGGCTCTTGCCATCCGGCATAGGTTCTCCATCCAGATGTTTAACAATCACAGCAATATGTCCTGCTTTAACCAGATACAACAAGTATTCCCTTATGTAATATAGCACACCACTGACCAGTGAGAAGCCACCGACCATACCATAAAACAAGCCAGCCTCCTTACCATCACCTGCGCTACCCACCAAATAACCAATACCGCCACCGGCACCTGTTCCAATGATATAGGCCAAAGTAATGGCCATATAAATCAAAAATCTGAATATGACAAACTCTTTGGTTTTCCATAAGGTGGACATCACTTGCCCAAACTTAAAATCAATCATAAAAAACCTCTCCTCATTTTTAATTAGTTAATTAATCGGTCTGATACCCACAGCTTCTTTTAATCTTGCAAGAAATGGCGTCGCATACGCTCGGGCTTTGACCGCACCCTTTTGTAATTCATTTTCAATTATATCCGGGTTGTTTATCAGCTCATTGTATTTTTCCCGGGCTTCTTGCAATTCTGTGTTGATCATCTCAAAAAGCATTTGCTTGGCTGTACCCCATGCGATACCGTTCGCAAATTCCTCCTTCATCTCGTTAATCTGCTGTTCAGTTGCAAAGGCTTTGTAGATATCAAACACAAACGAATCGTTTGGATCTTTGGGTTCACCGGGCTCCAAAGAATTGGTTTTGATCTTCATGATGTGTTTTCTGAGTTGTTTTTCGGGTAGCCACAAAGGAATGGTGTTGTTATAAGACTTGCTCATTTTACGACCATCTAAACCAGGCAATACAGCCACATTATCATCAACAATGGTTTTTGGCATCACAAAATGCTCACCAAAATGATGGTTAAACCGTGCACCAATATCTCGAGCCATTTCCAGATGCTGGGTTTGATCCTTACCAACCGGAACTTCGGTGGCATTGAACATCAAAATATCGGCTGACATTAAAATTGGATAACTGAACAAGCCCATGGTAATGCCTTTATCAGGATCATCTTCCCCCTGTTCGGTGTTTTCGGCCACCTGCGCTTTATACGCGTGAGAACGATTCATTAAACCTTTGGCTGTCATACAGGTTAACAACCAGGTCAGCTCAGGAATTTCAGGGATATCGGATTGGCGGTAAAAGATGGCCTTGTCTGTATCCAGACCAAGCGCCATCCAAGTGGCAGCTATTTCCCTGGTGGATTGTGCAATGCGCTCTGGCTCCCAGCATTTAATCAATGCATGAAAATCAGCCAAAAAGAAATAACTGCTGACCGAATCATCCTGACTTCTTTTTATCGCTGGTTTGATGGCGCCAACATAATTGCCCAAATGTGGTGTTCCTGTAGTGGTAATCCCTGTTAAAACTGTGGTCATATTGATTCAAATTTTTAAAACTGCACTATTGTATTCAACCGCATCTCCTAAATACAATGGGTAAATAAACATTGGAGATAACATTGTGAATAAAACAGGATACATTTGTCTGTTGGTACTTGGCTTCGTTAGCATACAGGCACAAGCCAAATCTGCGGCTGAAAAAGCAGTTGAGCAATCATTGCAAGCAGTGACAGTCTTTGTTGATGTCACTCAAGTAACCAGAAAACATTCTGCCGCCAGAAAAATGACACGATCACATCAAGAGTTTGCCGAGCAAGGTTATGAACTGGTTGATGTCAGTCCTTACATAGAAAACGGAGACCTGGAAGGTTTTTTTGTTTCATACAAGAAGTATGGTGTGTCTTCCAACAATTGACAAGTATGTTAAAATAGTTGTTTTAGAAATTTAGACGTTTATATGGCTTGGAATGGCAAATATATCAATCCTTATGTTCCACATGGTAAAAAAAGTGAAAAAGTAAAAAAAATCACAGTATCCATCCCTTTTGAAGTTTTAAAAATTCTCACAGATGAACGGACACGCAGACAAGTTAACAACTTAAAACATGCCACCAATAGTGAGCTTTTATGTGAAGCCTTTTTACATGCTTATACGGGTCAACCTCTGCCTACAGACGACGACTTAAGTAAAAGCAATGAAGAGTACGATAACAAGCTCAGTGGGAAATAGCCAGTTTCAATCAGCTTTCACTGATATGCTGGCGCCAATAAGCATTGAGTCTTTTTAGTTCACTGTTTGAATATTGGCTATGTAGATTTTTTAATTCGGTATGATTCTTTATTTGTTCCCTTAAACCAATATAGCTTTGAACTTTTTCATTCCATAAAGATTGTTGTTTATCCAATGCAGCTAATTGGTTAGCAACTTGTTCGCCATAAGTTTCTGTCCTAGCGGCTTGCTTCTCTAATTCACTGAGACCAACAGTTTCAAACTTTTGATTTTGTATCAGTGCATCTTGATATGCAGTGGCTTTGTTTTCTGCTTCGAGCCATTTGATTTGTTGTTCATTAAGCTCATTATCAGGAATATTGTCTTGCTGTAGTACCCATTCAGCATAAGCATATTCATCAGCAAAAAATCCATCAGCCATTTGCTGACCAAGTAAGTCCTCCCGCAGCTGTTTGATTTGGATGAGCCTTTGTTCCAAAGGCTCATCATCATTGAAAGAAACAGCAAAATTTTCTGCATTTTCCAAATATTGGACATATTGATCAAAATAATCTCTTAATTGCTCAAGCTGGTTCAAAGATAAATAATCACTGGCAGACATCAGCAATTGCTTTTTGATTTGCACCATATCCTGTTCACCTTGTGTACTGAGGTAATAATCAAACAAACGATGTAAATCTTTGTCAGCTTTCACATTACCCTGCTCATCAAAATTAATCGCACCATCTGGTTGAGAACCTTGCAATGAATTAACCTGTATAGCCTGTTGCAAATCAGCGCGAACAAACTGATGTTGACTTGTCAGTTTCAACATACGACCAGCTTGAAGTGTAGTAGATGTCAACGTTACGGGCTGATTACTTTGTTTTTTAATGATGTGACTTCGACTTTGTTGCCAAATCAACAATGATGTCAGTAATGCAGCTGATAGTAATAATGTGATAAATCTTAATTTTCTTGATGTGGTATTTTTCATTTATAAACCCTCGTTTTTTAATCTGTTCGCATGCGCGCGGAAAACGGTTACAGGATTGGAAGTAAACAATCCTCTGATCCCGAGGACTTGATTTATTTCATCGCCATGATTCCATGGGTAATCGTCTCGCAACACACGGCCCAGATGTGAAGAACATCGTCCCACCAAACCGTCATTGGATTCACCAAAGAACAGCAGACTTGAAACACCAAGTAATGCATCACTTATATCAATGATGTTACTGACTGGTCGAGTACCGCTGAAAGAATAATATTTCACACCATTTACCTCATAAGCGCCCTCTCCACAATGGGAAACTGGAACTCCTTCAGGGTAATTCAGGTTGAATTGATCGGCACCTGCTGTACTCAATGAGTTTAAAGATGCCAATGCGTCTTGTGGATCACCTGCACCTCCAGAAGCCAATTCGATAAACAATGCCAAGCCGTTGGCCAAATCTTCCAGTAGAGATTCAAGAAAAGAACCCGGAGGCGCTGTCGTTTGTATGGCATCAGCCACTGCGCTGCCCTTGTTAGGACCGCCGACAGAAGTCACTGAAGCCACTAAATCAGGCCTTATTGAAGCCACATAGCGAATGGTTGGAGCGCCATGCGAATGGCCAATCAAGTTAAATTTATTGTGACCATACAAAGCTTGAATAATTTCTAGCTGTTGTAACAACTGCTCACCACGCATTTCGCTCGAATGAGCTGCTGAAACATCAGCCACATAGACAGTGGCACCATCATCGGACAATTCACCTGGAATTCGATAAAAATAGTTATACACCCCAAAAGCTTGGTCAAAACCAAACAAACCATGAACCAAAACGATTGGATATTTGGTTTTGGTGTAATCATTGTTCCACCACCAAGCATGAACTGGCAATGTTAACAACATCAGTAAAAGGCAAACTGCTCTCAAGTGTTTGTGACTTTTCATGTTACTTCCTCTTTAAATTTAGTTCAGGTTCTAACGACCTTTACGTTTTTTTAACAGAGTCGGGTGATAAAGTCAAAAGATATTTAAACGAACGTTTGAATTAGTGATGGACTTCAATTTTTATTGATATAAGCCAGTTTAAAAAAATTCAATCAAACCGGACTCGGAATTAAAATAGAGCCACCAGCCAGAAGTTTGCCCATCCGGTCCTATATCACGATCATCACCTGTAGAACAAGAACGCATACCACCTGGCAATAATGATGCAAAGGTTTGTCCTCCAATCACGGGTATGGAAGCTGGAATGATGATGGTTTCAGCGACAGCTTCAGAAATAAATCCCAAATGCAAACCCTGGTCAGTGGTGATGCCATTTTGGTAACGCAATGCTTGCTGATAATTTTCCAACGGTAAATTAATACCACCTAAATTAATGGTTATGTTTTGAGGAACTGTGCTGTGACAAGGTGCACCAGTTGTAATGATAGCAGGCACATATCCAGTTGTGGTACCTACAATCGGCAACAAACAGCTCCCTGTGTCCAAGGGATTGGTAGCGAGTTGCCCAATTAATGGATCGACTGTTGGAGAACAGGTAGTAGTGTCCTGAGGTGCTGTACAGTCGGCACTTTGCAAGTTTGCAGTCATTGATTTGTTGGTTAAATAGGCTGGTTGGTCAGAATAATATTGCGTGACAAAGCTTAAATCCAAATTTCCATCGCCATCGCTATCTGTTGATATTTGGACATTAACCTCACTATTTAGAGAGTCAGTAATATCAAAACATCCAAATCCACTGATGGGTGAGAACGTATGCGGGTCTCTTAAATTAAAATTACTTATTCGCGTAGCAACCAGGTATTCAAATTGGTTAGTAAATATATCTTCAGCTTTTATTTTACTTGAGTAGATAATCAATAAACTGAGTAAGACGAAATTACGCATGGTAAATCTTGTAATAAAACAATCATATTAGCCTAATTACTCATGTTTTACCAATTGAGAAAGTTCAGAATTTAACATTGCCAGGCTGAATCAATAGCTTTCACCACTTTCTGTGGATCATTCAACAATAACTTGTTATCAATGGCAGCTTGAACCTGTTCTCTTTTCACATGTGGAGCAAACAATTGAATAAACTCATGCATAAATCCTCTTAAAAATAAGCTGGGATTAAAAGCCAGCCAAGTCGTGCTTAACGGTAAAATGCCAACTGTATCCAAAGCATGCAAATCATCATCAAGATCAGCGTCTACTGCCATACTGGCAATGATACCCACGCCCAATCCTGATCTGACATACGTTTTGATGACATCCGAATCGCGTGCCGTGAATACAATTTGATAATCCAGGTTTGCCTGATTAAAAGCTTTCACTAAACTCGAATTTTCATTGTCATTTCCTACGTATACAATTAATGGATATGAAGCCAACTCTTTCAGAGTTATGGTGTTTTTTTGCGCTAATTTATGATTTTTGGGAACCACAATTTTGCGCTGCCACTTAAATAAATCCAATTTGACTAAATCAGTGGTGTTATCAGTATCACCAGAACTTATGACAAAATCGACTTCACCTTCACGTAACGATTTCAAATTTTGTTTAGATGTGCCTTGAAATAAATTGACTTTCACCGATGGATAGAGACTGTGCAGTTTTTTTAACACTGGAGGTAAAACATATCTGGATTGAGTATGTGTTGTGGCAATACTCAACAAACCGTTTTGTTCATTGGTCAATTCATCACTGAACGCTTTTATATTATCGACTTCTTTCAGAATTCGCTCAGCCCTTCTCAATATCTCTTTCCCAGCAAGTGTTAAAGCAATCAGTGATTTGCCTTGTCTTACGAACAAACTGAAACCTAATTCATCTTCCAACAACCTCACTTGTCTGCTGACGCCTGGCTGCGAAGTAAACAAGTTCTTTGCTGCTGCTGTGACATTAAGTCCAGAATGACATACCGAAGCAAAAAACCTTAATTGTTGCAGTTTCATCTCATACACCTATTGATTAACATGTGCGAATAATAACGTGTCAAAAAGGTTTTAGCAATATAGACATCCATACGTCTCATAACTTTTTGTTATAAAGGCATATTTATTTGATATTATCCATCAAAAGAGTTCATAGTTATATTACGTCTTTTGAAAAACCAATAAAAAACATGATTTATAACAACATACTAGAAACAATTGGTAATACACCAATCGTAAAAATAAATAATTTGGCCCCGGAAAACGTAGAAATGTATGTCAAGGCTGAATACTTCAATCCATTGTCATCAGTTAAAGATCGTTTGGCCTATGCCATCATAGTAGATGCAGAACAGAAAGGATTATTAAAGCCCGGCCAAACTGTGATTGAAGCCACATCAGGCAACACGGGTATTGCCTTAGCCATGGTCTGTGCAGCCAAAGGACACCCTTTTGTGGCAGTCATGAGTGAAACTTTTTCAATTGAACGCCGCAAATTAATGCGTGCTTTAGGTGCTAAAGTGGTGTTAACTCCTGCTGCTGCCAGAGGCTCAGGCATGGTGCAAAAAGCCAAAGAATTGGCTGAAGAAAGGGGTTGGTTTCTGGCCAGACAATTTGAAAATGAAGCCAATCCAGCATTTCACCGATCAACCACTGGACCTGAAATATTAAAAGACTTTGCAGGTAAAAGACTCGACTATTTTGTAAGTGGCTATGGGACTGGTGGAACCATTACGGGTGTAGGAGAAGTCCTGAAATTAGCCAGACCAGGCATTACTATTGTCGCTACAGAACCTGTAGAAGCTCAATTATTGGCTGGTAAAGAATGGTCTCCACATAAACTACAAGGATGGACCCCAGATTTTGTGGCTGATGTTATGAACCAGTCAATTTTTGATGATTTGATTCCCATCGATGAACACCAGGCCAAAAAAGCGTCACTGTCTTTGGCATCAAAAGAAGGAATTTTATGCGGGATATCATCTGGAGCCACCTTTGCTGCAGCCCTTGAAACAGCCAAAAAAGCACCGGATGGATCGGTTATTCTTGCTATGCTGCCAGATACTGGGGAGCGCTACCTGAGCACTTATCTATTTCAGGATTTTGAAAATGAATCTGATGAGGTTTAAAACCACCAGCAAATAAATAAAGTTATACCATTCCATTTGACCATGAAAACAGTTAAAACCCACAGCCCGGCGGTGAGGTGTCCGAGCGGTTGAAGGAGCACGCCTGGGGCGTCGCAGACAAATTAATGTAAAAATAATTGCGGTTTGAATCTATGATTCAAGAAGCGATTATTTTTCACCTAATTTATGTGTATAGGTTATTAGCTTATCAAGGGCTTGAAGTAAAGTAGCGGAATCACTCTAACGAACCACTTCCATATTAAAATTTCTCTTTTAACAATTTTTCAGACAGTTGGTTTCTTTTAACTAAAAAAAACAGTTAAAACCCACAGCCCCACGGTGAGGTGTCCCTTTTATTTAAATGATACGCCTGGGACCTAGAAGTAAAATTTTTCTATAAATAATTGCGTTTTGAATCTATGATTCAAGAAGCGATTATTTTTCACCTAATTTAT
>JAGRJR010000030.1 GCA_020442635.1 Lysobacterales bacterium | reverse complement strand
TAGAACTGTCTTCTTCACAGCTTAAACCGGATGTCGATAACAGTAAATTGTCAGAAACTGGTGAAATCATCAAAGGTATTGGTGATGATCCGTTATGGTGGACATTGCTTAAGTTTTTTGGGTGGGGGTTGTTACTTTCTTTTACACCTTGTGTTTTTCCGATGATTCCAATTTTATCAGGTTTGATCGTTGGTCAAAAAAACCTTTCAACAGCCAGGGCTTTTAGTTTATCACTGGTTTATGTTTTGGCCATGGCTTTGACTTACACTTTAGTGGGTGTGGTGGCAGGCTTGGCGGGTACTAATTTGCAAGCCATGTTTCAAACGCCTTGGATTATTATCAGTTTCAGCATCATTTTTATTTTGTTGGCAGTATCCATGTTCGGTTTTTATGATTTACAGCTCCCAGCTGGTTGGCAGAATAAATTGACCGGCATTTCTAACCGCCAAAAGGGTGGCTCATTAAAAGGGGTTGCGGTTATGGGTTTTCTGTCTGCATTAATTGTCGGCCCGTGTGCTGCGCCACCATTGGCAGCTGCTGTGGTATATATTTCTTCTGCTGATGGCGGTCCGATTATGGGTGGGTTGGCATTGTTCACTATGTCCATGGGCATGGGTGTTCCCTTACTGATTATTGGTTCATCAGCAGGTAAATGGATGCCCAATGCCGGTGGTTGGATGAATGTGGTGAAATCATTCTTTGGCGTACTGTTGTTGGGGATGGCGATTTGGTTCTTGTCGCGAGTAATTCCTGATGATGTCATTTTGATGATGTGGGGTTTATTGTTTATAGCGACTGCTATCATGTGGCATCAAAACGCCAAAGACAATGGACTCAGTGGCTGGGTGATGTCCTTGTTTGATGCCATTAAAGTGATTCTGTTGGTAATTGGTGTGGCTCAACTGATTGGTGCTATGGCTGGAAAAGGTGATCCAATCAGGCCATTGCAAGGTGTATTTAGTGGTGGTGCAGTGGAGATGGAACAAAAGGTGGTTTTCAAAAAAATCAAATCACTGGAAGAGTTGAACCGAGAACTGTCACAAACCAACAAGCCAGTATTCTTTGATTTTTATGCCGATTGGTGTACGGTATGTAAACAGATGGAGTCCACTACTTTTGCTGACTCAGCATTTGTCGAACTGTCACAGAAGTTCTTAATGATCAAAGCAGATGTCACTGCACAAGATGATGCGGATCTCGAACTGATGAATTTTTTTGGTGTATATGCACCACCTGCCAGTTTGTTTTTTACTGCAGAAGGCAAGCCTTTAGTGCAGCATAACTTTTTCGGTTATAAATCAGCAGCTGAGCTAAAACAAACGTTTGAAAAAATTTTAAATTAGGCAAGTTTCTGGACATTCACTACAGATTGTTGCACAATCGCCGAACTTAGAAGCGAAATTTGTCTGCCTATGCCAGAAATTGCCATCATCCATGGACCCAACTTAAATCTGCTTGGTGTGCGTGAACCCGAGGTTTATGGCACTGAAACTCTGGCCGATATCAATCAGTCGTTGTCTACACTGGCAAGCCAATTGAAAATGACCTTGCGGTTTAAACAATCCAATGCAGAACATGAGCTGGTGGATTTTATACACCAATGTCTGCAAGATGGCGTAAAAGGCATCATCATCAACCCGGCTGCGTTTACCCACACTTCCGTGGCTTTACGCGATGCATTACTGGCAACACAAATTCCGTTCATTGAAGTTCATCTGTCGAATGTACATGCCCGTGAGGAGTTCAGATCGCAATCTTGGTTTTCTGACGTGGCCATAGGTACCATAACAGGCTTGGGTTCATCCGGTTATCATTTGGCACTTCAGTATTTAGCGAATCAACAATAAAGGTAAATCAATGGATATCAGAAAAATAAAAAAACTCATTGAACTGTTAGAACAATCCTCGCTGACAGAAATGGAAATCACCGAAGGTGAAGAAACAGTAAAACTGTCAAGAGCCAGTCAGACTGCGCTGCCAGCAGCTGTACACACCCATGCTGCCTTACCTGCAACGACCCAGTCTGCCCAACCGCAATATGTGGAGCAGGCCAAGGTTGAAACGCCACAGGTGGAAGAACCTACAGGTAAGTTGGTCAGAAGTCCTATGGTTGGTACCTTTTACGCCAGTCCATCGCCTGATTCAGAACCTTTCGTAAAAGTGGGACAGAGTGTTAATGTAGGAGATACCTTGTGTATGGTTGAAGCGATGAAAATGTTCAATCAAATTGAGTCAGAGCACAAAGGTAAGATCAAAAGAATTTTGGTTGAAAATGGTCAACCAGTTGAATTTGATGAGCCTTTATTTGAAATTGAATAAGCAGAGTCAAAACGATTGAGAGAAAAAATGTTCAGTAAAATAGTCATTGCTAATCGGGGCGAAATTGCTTTAAGAATATTGCGAGCTTGCCAAACCATGGGCGTTAAAACTGTGGCTGTTCATTCAACCATAGACCGTAATCAAAAACATGTGGGTATGGCCGATGAGTCAGTATGTATTGGACCACCAGCTTCGGCAGAGTCTTACCTTGATATACCCAAAATCATTGCAGCTGCAGAAGTGACTGACGCCGAAGCCATTCATCCTGGCTATGGCTTTTTGGCTGAGAACGCAGAATTTGCTGAAAGTATTGAAGAGTCGGGTTTTAAATTTATTGGTCCACGGGCAGAAACCATTCGCTTGATGGGCGATAAAGTGGCCGCCATTGAAGCCATGAAGTCAGCAGGTGTACCTTGTGTTCCTGGTTCAGATGGACCTTTGAATGACGATCCAGAACGTAATCTGAGTATAGCTAAAAAAATTGGCTATCCAGTGATTGTCAAAGCAGCTGCAGGTGGTGGTGGGCGTGGCATGCGCGTGGTACACACCGAAGCGGCTTTGAACAATGCCATCATTACCACCAAAACCGAAGCAAAAGCAGCTTTCGGTGATGGCACGGTTTACATGGAAAAATACCTGGAAAATCCACGTCACATTGAGATTCAGGTGCTATCTGATATGCATGGTAATGCCATCCATTTGGGTGAACGCGATTGTTCGATGCAAAGACGACACCAAAAAGTGGTTGAAGAAGCACCAGCTCCTGGTTTGACTGAGGAGGAACGCCAGCAGATTGGTTCGGTTTGTGTGGAGGCCTGTAAACGGATCAGGTATGAAGGCGCGGGTACTTTCGAGTTTTTGTATGACAGTGGTCGGTTCTATTTTATCGAAATGAATACCCGAATTCAGGTTGAGCATCCGGTGACAGAATTTATTACAGGTGTTGATTTGATTAAACAACAGCTGCTGATTGCCGCCGGTGAACCTTTGAAAATCAAGCAATCCGATATCAAGCTCAACGGTCATGCCATCGAATGTCGGGTAAATGCCGAAGACCCTAACACCTTTATGCCATCACCAGGGACCATAGAAATATTCCATGCGCCAGGTGGGCCAGGTGTACGAGTTGATTCACATGTCTATGATGGTTATAAGGTGCCGCCAAATTATGATTCTATGATTGGTAAAATCATCACTCATGGGGAAGACCGCATTACTGCCATCAGACGCATGCGTTTGGCGTTGGCTGAAACAGTGGTCAATGGCATTAAAACCAATATTCCTTTGCAACAACGTATCATGAGTGACCAGGGCTTCGTGGCTGGCGGAAAAAACATCCATTACCTGGAAAAAAGACTGAAAGAACACAAATAAGCCATTTCAGGGCTCAATTCTGAGCCCTCTGTGTTTTACAATATCTCATCATTTATTGTTCGTATGGACATGGTATGCCTTTTTTTGAATTAACATTACAGGTTGCAAAACATCAAGCACAAGATATTGATGATACTTTAACCACCAGTGGAGCCGTTGGGGTGACTTATGTGGATGGCAAAGATTCACCGATTTATGAACCTTTGCCGGGAGAAATGCCGCTTTGGAATCACATTAAGTTAATTGGTTTGTTTGATGAGCAGCCAAAAATGGTTCAAGCCAGTGAGCTGTTGGCCAGTCAATATCCCGAATTACCACAACAGAAAACCCAATTGAAAGACCAGGTTTGGGAACGGGTATGGATGGATCATTTCAAGCCAATTCGATTCGGTCAAAACAGTTGGGTGATTCCTGTTGGGTATAAGGTGGTAAATGAAAATGCCATTAATCTGATTTTAGATCCAGGATTGGCCTTTGGTACAGGTACCCATGAAACCACTGCGCTGTGTTTACGGTGGCTGGATGCGCATGATGTGAGGGGATTGTCATTGGTTGATTTTGGCTGTGGCTCTGGAATTCTTGCAGTAATGGCATTGTTGCAAGGAGCCAGGAAAGTGATTTGTGTGGATATTGATGAACAAGCCATTCAGGCCACCTGGCAAAATGCCAAAAAAAATGGTGTGGAGTCGGGGATTGAAGTGGTTAATCCTGAAAATGTGGACAGCATCAATAATCAGGATGGGGTTTTAGCTAATATATTGGCAGAACCTTTGATGATGTTTTGTGAAAAATTCAACAAAATGATCAAGCCTGGAGGATTTGTCGTCCTCAGCGGTATTCTGAAAACGCAGAAAAACATGATTTGTGAACAATATGCTCGGCACTTTGTTGACATCAGTGCTGAAATTGATAATGATTGGGTTCGGGTAGAGGGCAGGAAATATTCAAACAGCTGAAAGGTTGTTTCCAGCAGTAATTTTTTTTGTAGATAGAGAATAATTGTGTACACGCAATGTAGAGGATGTGGTGAAGTTTTTGTGATCGAGGTAGATCACCTGACGCATGCCAGAGGACATGTCAGGTGTAACCTTTGTGGCACTGTGTTTGACGGGTTGGAAACTTTAAGCGCAGAAAAACCGCATGAAGATGAAGACCTGCTGTTACATGATTTTGATAATGCGCCACCCTTGTTGACCCAGGCATATCACTCCATGTTGGTGGCTGATACTGTTGAAGAAGAACTTGAAGAACCGGTTGTTCCGGGTTTTGTCACTGAAGTTGCTGTACCCGACGATGTTCCTTTTGTGGCCGAAAAAGTTAACAAGGAGCAACAACCCTCAGGTTCAAATTGGGCTTGGACAGTAATGAGTCTGGTAATGATGGTTGGTTTATTGTGGCAAGCCAAAGCAGCGATAGGCACTGGCCAGCTTAAACTACCAGATGGTGAATTAAAGGATACTGTCTGTACTTATGTCAGTTGCCAAAGTGATCAACAAAAAGTCGATTTAGATGCCATTTCATTGGTTTCAAGAAACATCCGTCCCCACCCAGGTCGTGACAATACCCTGATTATTTCAGCCAGTATGATTAATGGCAATAAAGACAACCTGGAATTCCCTGCATTGGAAATCAAATTATCTGACTTGAATGGACAAATCGTCGCCATGAGAAGGTTTGTGGCCAGTGAATATGTGCCCAGTGATGTCTTGCGTTCTGGGTTTGTCAGCAACACCTTGATTCCTGTCACCCTAGAAATCGTTAGTCCTGGTGATAATGCAGTGGCTTTTGAAATTGGCTTTGTGCAACCATGAGCGTTGATAATTACAATCAAAAAGCCTTTACCCGAGAAGCGGTACGCCGCTATTTGGAATCCTTGAATGGACACAAAACCAATCATCTTTATGATTTAGTCATTGAAGAAACTGAACGGGGCATGATTCTTGAGGTGCTCAAATGGTGCAAAGGTAACCGCACCAATGCGGCAGATTTATTGGGCATAACCCGCACCACCTTGCGCAATAAAATGCGCAAGCTGAAGATTAATTCAAGTTGAAAAGATCCTTGTTCACGAATCGGGCAAAGGTCTCTTGAATGGTTCTCCGGTAAAAAATACCATATTTGGTTAACTTAGAATTTGTTCGCGTTTATAATACCCGGCTCTTTGAGCACAATCACATTATCATGGCACAAAATCGTGTACCTATAAGAAGGGCGCTAATCAGCGTTTCCGATAAAACCAATGTTGTTGAACTGGCCAAAGGCCTGTCAAAACTAGGTATAGAAATATTATCAACCGGCGGTACAGCAAAAATGCTGGAAGAGCAAGGGATGATGGTCACTGAAATATCTGAATACACTGAATTCCCAGAAATGATGGACGGTCGCATAAAAACTTTGCATCCGCGGGTACATGGCGCCTTATTAGGTCGCAATGGTGTGGATGATGCAGTAATGCAGGAACATGGTATCGAGGGTATTGATTTACTGGTGGTAAATTTGTATCCTTTTGAATCAACCATAAAAAAACAAGACAGCACTTTAGAAGAAGCCATTGAAAATATTGATATTGGCGGTCCGGCCATGATTCGAGCTGCTGCCAAAAATCATGACCGTGTTACTGTTTTGGTTAACCCGGGTGACTATGAAGAAATGCTCGATGAATTGAGCACCTATAATGGTATTTCACATGCCAACCGCCATATTTTGGCGGCTAAAGCTTTTGCACACACTGCGCGTTATGACGGTTTGATCGCCAACTACCTCAGTTCAATCAATGACACTGAAGAAAAAGAAGATTTTCCCCGGTTTTTTACCAGACAATTTGAACACCGTTCGGAGCTCAGATATGGGGAAAATCCACATCAAAAAGCCGCTTTTTATACGGAAGAAAACCCGACCTCTGGTACCATTGGACACGCTTGGCAGATTCAAGGAAAAGCTTTGTCCTATAACAACATTGCCGATGCTGATGCGGCTTTGTCATGTGTTAAGGAATTCAAACATGTACCAGCTTGTGTTATTGTCAAACATGCCAATCCATGTGGTGTGGCAACTGAATCCAATTTGACCTTAGCTTACCTCAAAGCCTTTGCAACTGATCCAACCTCGGCTTTTGGTGGGGTTTTGGCATTCAATGATAAATTAACCGGGAAGCTAGCAGAAACCATATTAGAAAAACAATTTGCCGAAGTGATTGTGGCCCCTGAGTATGACAATGAGGCTTTGAAAATTTTTGCTACCAAGAAAAACCTGCGGGTCATTTGTTGTGGTAGTTTACCGGAAAGAAGTGAACCATGGTTGATGTACAAACGAGTCAGTGGTGGTTTGTTGGTGCAAGATGCAGACATTGAAATGATTGATGTCAAAGCAGCAGAAGTGGTAACCAAACGTCAACCTACAGGACAGGAGCTGTCTGACATGGCATTTGCCTGGAAGGTGTGTAAATGGGTTAAGTCCAATGCCATTGTTTATGCCAAAGACGAACAAACCATCGGGGTTGGTGCTGGACAGATGAGTCGTGTGGTCTCTGCGCGAATTGCATCCATCAAAGCCGATGATGCAGGACTCAAAGTACCGGGATCAGTGATGGCTTCTGATGCTTTTTTCCCGTTCCGCGATGGTATTGATGCTGCTGCTCAAGCAGGTATCACAGCGGTGATACAACCCGGTGGTTCAATACGTGATGAAGAAGTTATCCAGGCCGCAGACCAGCATGACATGGCCATGATCTTTACTGGCATGCGACACTTCAATCACTAACTAGGGGAATCAAGATGAATCGAGTTTTGGTCATTGGATCTGGCGGAAGAGAACATGCCTTGGCATGGCGCTTGAGTCAGTCAAGTACAGTAGAACAAACCTTTGTCGCACCGGGAAATGCTGGAACTGCCTTAGAAGCAAATTTGAGTAATGTGGTTTTGGATGTTTCTGATTTTGGGGCAGTTATTGCGTTTTGCCATGACCAAAATATTACTTTGGTGGTGGTTGGTCCAGAACAACCTTTGGTTGATGGTTTGGTGGATGCCTTGTCAGCAGTTGGTATCAAATGTTTTGGCCCAACGGCCGCCGCTGCTCAATTGGAAGGCTCAAAAGCCTTTGCCAAAGACTTCCTTAGAAGACACCAAATTCCAACTGCAAGTTATGAAGTCTTTACTGAAGTAGCGCCAGCCAAAGCCTATTTACAAAATCAGTTGTTCCCCATTGTCATCAAAGCTGATGGTCTGGCTGCTGGTAAAGGTGTAATCATTGCCGAAAATATGGCAGAAGCTGAAAGTACAATAGAGGATATGCTGGCTGATAATAAATTTGGAGAAGCGGGCAGTCGTATCGTCATTGAAGAATTTTTACAGGGAGAGGAGGCTTCTTACATTGTGATTGCAGACGGAAAAAACTTTATCCCTATGGCCACTTCTCAGGACCATAAAGCCAGGGATAATGGTGATGTTGGCCCCAATACCGGTGGTATGGGTGCCTATTCTCCGGCACCAGTTGTTACGCCTGAAATAGATCAACAAGTGGCCGAAAAAGTGATACAAGCCACTTTGGATGGTATGGCCAAAGATGGTCATCCATTCATCGGTTTCCTCTATGCTGGCTTGATGATAGACAAGCAAAACCACGCCAAAGTGCTTGAATTCAATGTGCGTTTTGGTGATCCGGAAACCCAACCGATCATGACTCGCTTACAGAGTAACCTTGATGAATTGTGTTTGGCTGCCATTGAGGGTCGGTTAGATCAGGTTTCTTGTGACTGGGATGAACGTTTTGCCCTTGGGGTGGTGATGGCAGAAAAGGGGTATCCATTTGCTTATGACAAAGGTAATGTTATTCATGGATTGAATGCAATCAATGATGAGGTGAAGGTTTTTCATGCAGGCACCCGTTTGGCTGATGACCAAATAACCACCAGCGGTGGTCGAGTACTGTGTGTTTGTGCATTGGACTACGACTTAAAACAGGCCCAGAACAAAGCCTACCAGGCTGTAAAACAAATCAGCTGGGGTAGCGAGTACTATCGCACTGATATTGGCTTTAAGGCGATTAAATAATGGCTGAAGGGTGAGATGTTTGCCATTTGTCTTGAGTGATCTTTCAGTTTATATGAGCACATAAATGAAACACTCTGAGGTTAAATTTTATCCACCATCAGAAGAAAAGATTAACATCATTTCGCATGCTTTGGGCTTGCTGTTCAGTCTTGTTGGTTTCGTGTTGCTAATGGTGAAGGCTGTTCAACAAGGCACTTGGATTCATTTTCTGGCTTATGGGCTTTACAGTATCAGCATGATGGTGTTGTTCACTGCATCGACCATTTATCATCGAGCCATTGTTGATCAAGTGAGGTCAAGGTTGCGGGTGTTTGATCATGCCGCCATCTATGTATTGATTGCAGGTACTTATACACCATTTATGCTATTGGTGATGCCCGGAACGCTCGGTTATAGCATTCTTGCCGCAGCCTGGGGTATGGCTGTGTTAGGGATCGTTTTAAAATTATTTTTTACCGGTCGTTTTTCCCTCATTTCGACCAGTTTGTATCTGTTCATGGGCTGGGCCATTGTATTTGCCATTAAACCTTTGGCGGCTCAGTTATCAGCAGATGGCTTATTCTGGCTGGTAGCAGGGGGCGTGGCTTACACCATCGGCGCCATTCTTTATGCCATTAAACAAATTCCCTTTAATCATGCCATATTTCATGTATTTGTATTAATCGGTGCTTTCAGTCATTTCTTGGCCATCTATTTTCATTCTATCTGATTGCTTAAAAGTAGCACTCGGATAAGCTAATCAATAACATCACAACTGATGGATAGGTTTTCAAGCCGACGCAGCATTAGTTTGGTGGTAAAACATTGGTGTCGTTCATTAATTACCAAGGCCTGGTCAATTCCCATGGCCGCAGCGGTTTGATACCAGTCCTTACCTGCCACGACCAGCGCTGTGGCGGCTGCATCGGCTTTAATACCTTGATCAGTTATTACTGTGGCTGAAACGATATAATCGACAGGCATGCCGGTATTAGGATCAATGATGTGTGCATAGCGTTTGCCATCAAACTGTTTGAAGCGCTGGTAATTACCAGAAGTAAACACAGCTTCGTTATCCATCACTGTAAAGTCAGCCAGCGTAGACCAATCTGTAGGGGATTGTATGGCAATGCGCCAGGGTTTATTGCCTTTAGCACCTAAACTACGAAGATCACCACCGGCATTAACGATACCGCTGTTGACATGGTGCTTTTGTAGTATTTTTATCGCCTGATCTATGGCATAGCCTTTGGCAATACCGCCAAAGTCCAGCCAAACATTCGGGTTGGTGCTGGAAAATTGTTGGTTTTCAAGTTGCAGCACATTGACGTTAAGACCTGAGTCAATCAGTGCTTGTATTTCAGTACTGTCGGGTGGTGGTGTCAGTATCGGGTATTCATCTGTGTGAAAACCCCAAAGGCTGATGATTTTTCCGATGGTGGGATTAAACAAGTGATTGGATGCCAAGGAATAATCTATGGTTTGTGCGATAAAATGACTTTCTTCAGTTGTCAGGTTGACGGTTTTGCCTTGTTGTAATTGTTGGTTGATTTGTTGTAACCGACCTGGCTTCCAAGCATGCCATTGCGTGTGCATTTGGTTAAAGGTATCACTGATTTCACTGATGGCCATGGTAACTTGGTTGGCATCATCATGCCATACACTGATGTCCACCAAAGTACCAAAAACAAACAGCTGATGTTGATGAAGCTGGTTTTTTTCTGGGCTGCAAGCAGTTAGCCAAAAACAACTCAGGAAAAAAAATAAAATATTAAATTTTTTATTATTGATAATCATTATCATTAAGATTACAATTCACGCTTTTTTAACTTTTGCAAAATCTGATGACTAAAAAAGCGATTATTTTAGCACTGACTTGTTTGTCAGTTGTGGCTTCTGCAGCCGAACAAACACCTTCTATGGAAGAGATGTGGAAAATCATACAACAGCAACAAAAAACCATTGAAGTTCTGCAATCAAAATTGGCAGAGCAAGACAAAGTAGTGAGCGAAAATGTAGAGCAAGTAGCGGCACAGCAACAAGCCATTAATGTGGTCGCTGATGCCATTGAAGAGCAAGCTGAGCCAATTGACCGGGTTAAAATTGGAGGTTATGGAGAATTACATTACAACAACCTGGACTCAGGGGAAGAAATGGATTTCCATCGATTTGTGTTGTTCTTTGGTTATGACTTCAATGAAAAAACCCGATTTTTCTCTGAGTTAGAAGTAGAGCATGCTTTAGCTGGTGATGGCAAACCAGGTGAAGTGGAGCTGGAACAAGCCTATATCGAGCATTTATTTAACGACAGTACCAAAATGACCGCCGGTTTGAGTTTGGTTCCGGTCGGCATTTTGAATGAAACACATGAGCCAGATACCTTTTTTGGGGTAGAGCGTAATAACGTTGAGAAAAACATCATTCCTTCTACCTGGTGGGAAGCTGGCTTGGGTTTTAATAAACAGTTCACTGACCAGTTGGGCCTGGATTTGTTTGTGTCGAGTGGTTTAAATGTGCCAATTTCAGGCAGCAATGCTTTTAAGATCAGAAATGGCCGTCAAAAAGTCGCTGAGGCCAAAGCATCCGATTTAGCTTACACCGCACGTTTGCGATACAACCCGATGCCGGGTTTGCAATTGGCAGCCACTTATCAACGACAAACCGATTTGACCCAAGGTGCTTTGGATGTGGCCGCAGATTTATTTGAAATCAACGCCCAATACCAAAGGGACGGTTTTGGCTTGCGTGCCCTGTATGCCAATTGGGATTTAGACAACAACGTCAATACAGTCAACGCGGCCAGAGCAGAACAAATGGGTTACTACATTGAGCCTTCATACCGTTTTGGTGGTGCCAGAGAGTATGGTGTGTTTGCCAGATATTCAGTTTATAATAACAATGCTGGTGACCGCAATGCATTGGATGTAGAGCAAATGGACATCGGTTTTAATTACTGGCTGACACCAACCACTGTGTTTAAATTTGATTACCAGGATCAAAGTGAAGGTGGTTCGGATGATGGTTTTAATCTGGGTGTAGGTTATTCGTTCTGATATTGAATCTTAGTAACTTAAAAATTGCATTTATGGCGGGCCTATTGGTGACTGCATCAATAGGTCATGCCTATACGCCTGAAGAAAACCAAAAGGTTAAAGATTTTTTGACCACTGTTTTTTTGAGCGAAGTACCCACGCCGCAACGTCTGTGGGTAAGCGCTGAATTAAAACCAGTACTGGCAAAAATCCTCGATCGTCCCCCCAAAAAACTCAGCTACCGATATTGGCAAGCACAAGGCAAGACGGTTTGGTTATTAGATGAATTGGGCAAAGAACGCGAAATCACTACCGCTGTGGTGATTCAAAACCAGCAGGTACAGCAGGTCAAAGTGGTGGTTTACCGAGAATCGCGTGGTGGCGAAGTACAAGTGCCCTGGTTCACTGAACAATTCATTGGCGCGACACAACAACAAAACTGGCAAAAAAACATCGACAGCATCAGTGGTGCCACGCTTTCTGTGAATGCTTTAAAAAAACAAACCGAACTGGCGTTATTCCTCGACAGTCAAATTACTGAACAACCATGAGATTAAGGAAAGCCTTGCGCAAAATACATCGTTGGGTAGGCCTATTGGCCTCGGTGTGGCTGTTGCAATTGGCTGTGACTGGTTTGTTGTTACAGTTTGCAACGCAATGGAATTTGACCAACAGCTATGTCAAATCGCCGATGATTTTACAGTGGTTTGATTATGGTAAACGCCTTCAAGCTTTTGATACGGGTCAACAATCCATTTATCAGGTAGATGACGTACTGGTCATCAAAGACCAAAAACATCAAACACCTGCAATAATCGTATCAGCACATATGTGGCAGGATCAGTGGTTGGTAGCCACCGAAAACACTTTGTCCTTGTACGAGCAAAATGGCGATTTATCGAATCAATGGGATGATTTTGATGGTTTGCCCATACCGATAAATACACTTGGCAGCAATCAATATGCCATGTATTTACAAAGCAGGTCACAATGGTTTGAAATAAATCTTAATGGTGAGTTTCAACCAGTAAATGGACAAAAACTTGAGCCTGCTGCGGCTGTCAGAACCACGTTGAACAGTGCTGAAAAAGAGCGCCTTTTTACAGAAGTATTGTCCGATAAACTCAGTTTTGACAAAGTGGTTCATGGTGTTCATTCGGCGATGAAAGGCTCTGTCTGGTTGAATACACTCTCTGCTTTGGCTTTGATTTACCTTTGTATTTCGGGCATATATATGTTCTTCAAAGCACCCAACAAAAACAAACAAAGAAAATAATTTTCATCTACTGTGCATCCAAAAACGATGGCACAAGTCTCTTATTAATAACACTCACTCAAACAGGAAAAGTTTATGCAAACAGAAGTTGTTATTATGATGGTGCTTATGCTCAGTGTGGCTTCAATTATTCTGGTGTTCTTAATGAACCGCTATAAATTGAAAGTAAAGACCCATGAGTTACTGGAGAAAAGTATTGATAAGGGCATTGATGTAACGCCGGAATTGTTGGAGAAACTCAACAATGAAAAATCACCCAGATTCAAGGATTTGCGACGTGGTATCATTATGTCTATGTTGGGTGCGGCGGTTTTTTGTTTCAGCTATGTGATACCAGAAGACGATACCGCACAAGTTTTTCGAGGCTTGGCTATTTTGCCGTTTTTTATAGGTTTGGGATTTTTACTGGTTTGGAAAATCAACAAATACGAAGACTGAAACTGGTGAACCAGGAAAGGGTTTTATCATTGGTAAACCGTGTGGTCAGTGCTGATGACCACACGGCTTTTGCACGCTTGGTTCAGTCTCATCAGTCTTTGATTCGCCATTTCCTGCGCCGTTTAACAGCCGGTGATCGAGCCAAGGCTGACGACTTGTCACAGGAATGTTTCTTGTTGGCTTATCAAAAAATTCACCAGTACAATTCTTCCGGGAGTTTCAGTGGCTGGTTACATACCATTGCTTATCGTTTGTTTCTGAAATCAATCGATAAGGTGGAAAGCATTTGTTTTGATGCTGATTTTCATGCGGAAAAAACGGCTCAAGACAGTATGGATGCTGATATTTATGCCGAACAGTTGATGGCTTTGTTGAATCATAAGGAACGGGCAGTGATGACCTTGTCTTGTGCTGCGGGTATGAGCCATGCTGAAATACAACAAATCACCAAATTACCGCTGGGTACCATAAAATCATTGATACAGCGTGGTAAAAGTAAAATCATCCAAGCCGTTGAGTCCGAACAAATAAAACAACAGGTGCAGTCATGAATGACAAACAATTGAATGAATTATTGGCCTATCGACAACCTGTTGCAGACCGTGAGTTTGTAGAAAATGTGATGCAACAGATTGAACAACGAAAACAACGCCGTAATCTGATTATGTGGTGTTGTGCTTTATTGGGCCTGTTATGCTCCGTGGTTTATTTTGTGTCGGTTTCATCATCGGTTTGGCACAATCTAACGACACCATTGAATGTGGTGATGCTATTCGGCCTGGCTCTGTTTATGACCTGGCTTTGGACGGTTGAGCTAAACAATCAATAACAAGCTGTTCTCAATCAATAAAAGTTTGCTAAACTAATTGGCTTTTAGCTAACGGAGTTCCCATGGAGCCAGAAAAGCATTCTTATTTGATACAAAGTGATGCCGTTTTATTTGGTATATTGGCATTGATTCTGGGTTTGGTGTTTTATACCAAACAAAGCAAACATCCCATCTTTGTTAAGTTCTATACCTATGTGCCGGCGCTGTTGATGTGCTATTTACTGCCGTCATTTTTGACCACATTCAAGTTGGTGGATGCCGATGCTTCTAACCTGTATTACATGGCCTCGCGTTATTTATTGCCAGCGGCTTTGGTGTTGTTAACCATCAGTGTGGATTTAAAAGGCATCATACGTCTGGGACCCAAAGCCGGTATCATGTTTCTGACCGGTACCTTGGGTGTGGTGATTGGTGCACCAGTGGCCTTTCTCGCCACTCGTGCGATGTTTCCCGATGCGTTCGCGGCTTCTGGTGCAGAGGACATCTGGCGTGGCATGACGACCTTAGCCGGTTCCTGGATTGGTGGTGGTGCGAACCAGGCAGCGATGAAAGAAGTGTGGCAGGTCTCTGATTCAGCATTTACTCAAATGGTGGCGATTGATGTGGTTTGGGCCAATATCTGGATGGCGATACTGTTATTGATGGCACAACGTTCAGCCAGCATTGACGCCAAAACCGGGGCCGATGTTTCAGCCATTGAGCGCATTAAGTTAAAGATGGAAACCTTCCATGATGAAAACGCCAAACCTTTGACCTTGCCAGACCTGGTGTTGATGATGGCGATTGCCTTTGGCATCACCGGCTTGGCACATGCGGTGGCCAATTGGATGGGCCCAGCCATCAAAGAATCGATGCCGGTATTGGCTGAGCTGAATTTACATTCCACCTTTTTCTGGTTGGTGATATTGGCGACCTTGGGTGGCGTGTTGATGTCATTCACCAAAGCGCGTAAATTTGAAGGTTCAGGCGCTTCATCGATTGGCTCTTTATTTGTTTATATGTTGGTGGCGACCATTGGATTAAAAATGGACGTGACTGAAATCAGACCCTTTCTGTTTGTGATAGGGGGTATCTGGATTGCCATCCATGCGATTTTATTGTTGGTGGTCGGTAAGTTGATCAAAGCTCCAGTTTTCTTCCTGGCGGTCGGCTCACAAGCCAACATAGGTGGCGCAGCTTCAGCACCCGTAGTGGCATCAGCCTTCCACACCGCATTGGCTCCTGTAGGCGTGTTACTGGCGGTATTTGGTTATGTGGTAGGAACTTCTGCTGCGATGTTGACGGGGATTATTTTGCAGTATTTGGCGGGTTAAGATGGGCTTTGTTGATCATGAATTCTTCGGGTAGTTGGCTTTAGCCGACCCACTGCAATGATGATGAGGGAAGGCAGGTTGACTGAAGTCAACTACCCGTTATTCTTAAACCAGAGTCCTCTTCAATTTGTCAGAGCCTCCTTAAAAATGTTGGATTAATCCAAAGTCTGCTTATAGCGTTTAATTGCAATCAGCCCAATAATCAAGGTAAAGGCCAGCAGGGCGAGTAGGTCTTGTTGGTGATCCAGTAATTGGGTGCCTTTGAGCATGATGCCACGAATAATCCGCAGGAAATGGGTCAATGGCAGCACTTCGCCGATGGCTTGCGCCCAGTTAGGCATGCCGCGGAATGGGAACATAAAGCCTGATAATAACATGGATGGCAGAAAGAAAAAGAAGGTCAGTTGCATGGCCTGCATTTGCGTTCGGGCCAGTGTTGAGAAAGTGAAACCCAAGGCCAGGTTGGTGATGATGAATAACATCACGCCAGCCATCAAATCAGTCAAATCCCCGGCAAAAGGCACCGCAAAAATATAATGCGCCGCTAATAACACCACACAGGTTTGCACCCCACCAATCACCACATAGGGCAGGATTTTACCCAGCATCACTTCAAACGGTTTGGCTGGCATGGCCAACAGGTTTTCCAGTGTGCCAGTTTCAGATTCACGGGTCATCGCCATCGAGGTAATCATCACCAGCGTCATGGTCAGAATCACGCCCAATAAGCCGGGCACAATGTTGTACTGGGCTTTGCCTTCAGGGTTGTATTTGGGATGGATGATGACGTCCACAGGACCTGGCTTGGCCTTTAAGTTGGCCAGCGGACCTTTGAGGTCGTGACGCAGTGCCTGATTGATGATGTCATGAACCCGTCCAATGGCATTGGATGAGGCCGAAGGATCGGAAGCATCGGCTTCTATCAACAATTGTGGTCGGAAACCTTTGATCAACTGCTCACTGAAACCCGCCGGGAAATGTACACTGAAAGCCACTTGCCCGGTCGCCAATAATTCTGTGTTTTCCTCAGGGTTGTTGGCTTGTAGCTTGACATCGTAGTAGTCTGATACCTTAAAACCACGGATGATGCTGCGTACCAGCGGCGAGTTATCTTCGCTGTATATTGCGGTGGGTAAATGCTTGGGATCGGTGTTGATGGCAAAGCCAAACAACATCAATTGCATCAGCGGAATGGCCAGCATCATGGCAAAGGTCATCTTATCGCGGAACATCTGGATAAATTCTTTGCGCAGGATGGCGTTGATGCGACTGATTTTATGACTGAGTTTTGACCGGTGCTGGTTCATGCATGTTTCCGTTGGTCTTCACCTGACTGTGCCATCAGTGCAATAAAAGTATCTTCCAGACTGGGTTCAACCTGTTGCCATTGTATGTCCTGATTTTCAGGGCGTTGCTGACAGTTTTTGATGGTGTGGTGCAAGGCTTGGATATCTGTGCCACTGACGTGTAGGGCATTGCCAAAATAGGCCACGTGCTCAACGCCGGGCTGTTGTTTTAGCCAGTTCGATAAATGTCGCACGCCTTTGCCTGTGCCTTTGAAGGTTTGTAAGCCTGATTCCTGAATCACATCCTGTACGTGTCCCTGGGTGATTAAATTACCGTGAGCCAAATACACAATTTGATCACAGCGTTCGGCTTCGTCCATGTAATGGGTGGACACCAATACGGTCATGCCCTGTTCGGAAAAGCGATGTATTTGATCCCAAAAGTCCCTGCGTGCTTGTGGATCGACGCCAGCAGTGGGTTCGTCCAACAGCAACAGCTGCGGCTGATGCATGGTGACTGCAGCCAAAGCCAAGCGCTGTTTCCAACCACCAGAAAGTGCACCGGCCAATTGCTTTTGGCGGTGTTCCAAACCCAACGATTCCAAGGTCTCATCCACCAATTTTTTCAATTGAGGCTGGTTATATAGCCGACCTACGAACTCCAGATTCTCACGGATGGACAAGTCACCCCAAAAAGAAAACTTTTGGGTCATATAACCGGTGGCCAATTTGATTTGGCTGGATTCGGTGATGATATCATAACCCAAGCAAGTGCCTTGTCCGGCAGTGGGTTTCAACAGACCACAAATCATGCGGATGGTGGTGGTTTTACCCGAACCATTGGGGCCCAAAAAGCCCCACACCTGTCCCTTGGGCATTTGGATGTCGATGCCATTGACCACTGCTTTACCATCAAAGGCTTTGACCAATCCCTTTACATCAATGGCCAATTCGTCGTGGTTGTTTGAAGGGCTGGTTGAGGGGAAACTCATAAGGTGATGTCCACGGGTAAGCCAGGTTTGAGGTCATGATTGGCTGGCAGCGTGGCTTCCACCAAAAACACCAGTTTGGCGCGTGAGTCCTTGCTGTAAATCACCGGCGGGGTGAATTCAGCAGTGGAAGCGATGTATGTGACTTTGGCGCTGACTGGAGTGGCCAGGCCATCGGCGTTGACTTGAATCGTTTGTCCCAATTGAACTTCAGTCAGTTGGTCCTGAGGTACATGAAACCGCACTTTGTCCTGATCGGTCAAACGAATGGCCAATACCGGTGCTGCTGTGGGTACGTATTCGCCCTGGTGGTAATAAACTTCATAGACCAGTCCATTGAGCTGACTGAGTAGTGTGCGTTGTGACAGTTGGTATTGTTTCTCATCGAAGCTGGCAGATGCGGCGCGAATACTGGCCTCAGCACCCATTAAGGCATCAATCCTGCCGCCCAAACCAGCCACTTGGATGTTTTGTTCAATGGTTTTCACTTGTGCCTGACTGACCGCCACATCGGTTTGCGCACGATCGAGTTGTTCCTTGGTGGTCAGGCCTTTGCTTACCAAGGATTGGATGCGCACCGCTTCTTTTTCAGCCAGAGCCAGTTTGGCTTGGGCTTCCTGTAACTGTGAAGACAAGGCTTTGACTTCTTCGGGACGGGCGCCTTTTTGTAAATCCTGTAGTCTGGCTTCAGCGGCTCTGAGGTTTTGTTCTGCCTGTTCAGCTTGCGCCAATTGCGACACCTGATCCAGCTTAAACAGCAATTGTTGTTCAGTGACGACATCGCCTTCCTTGATGTTTTGTTCTGTAATCCATCCGGCTTGTGGTGCTGCCACCATGCGTAATTCGGCTTCGATATAGCCAGTCAGTTCTGTACTTGGTTGCTGCGATTGACAAGCGACTAATCCCAGAAAGCTTAAGGCGAGCAGTATAGGGAGGTGTGGCTTGTATTGTGGTTTGCATGGCATGTCATTTCTCCTGATCAATGTGCAGGCTGTTGATCAGCACTTTTTGATGTAATGAAAACAATTTCTTGAGGTCAAAGCCCAGCGCATCACCTGAAGCAAAAACCGCTTTCCAAATCGCTGAGAATATCACCGGTGAAACCACCAGCCGCGCAAACAATTCTGGTTCATCGACTTGGGTTTCACCCGATTGATTGCTGCGATGAAACAATTGACTCAGCGCTGCCAAGGCTGGTTCGATGACCGAGGTTTTGTAGTTTTGCACCACTTCAGGAAAAACACCCGAATCGCCAATCAGGATTTTCATCAGCTTAGGCAATTGACCTTGTTCAATAATCATGGGCATGAAGTCCGTCATCGCCACCAAAGCCGATTGTGCCGAGGTGGCCTGATTCATCATACCAATCAATTGTTGCTGCTTAGGCTTGGCAATCAGTTCAATCAAGCCATTAAAAAGCGCATCCTTGGAATTGAAATACAGGTACAAAGTCCCTTTGGATATATGACAGCGCTTGGCAATGTCATCCATACGCGCCGCCGCAAAGCCGCGCTCATAAAACTCATCCAAAGCTGCCAACAAAATAGTCTGCTTTTTTTCGGCTTTGGCTGATTTGCTGATGGCTCTGGTATTGTTGACTTTGGATTTCATAACAAATAAATAACTGACTGGTCAGTTATTTAAACATTGAGTGATTATTTTGTCAATTGAATCGTAATTTTTATCCTTAAAAGAACACTTGGTTTTTCTACGAATCTACAGATGAATGTTTTAAAATAAAAAAACAAAATGCAGAGTGTATATATTTTCATCAATACCTTTATGTCTATGGAGGGATGGGTTCTACTTTTAGTTCATATGCTTGCTGGGCGGAGTCAACCTTACTAAACTCAGAAGTCAACTATGTTGTTAAATATAAGGCCAAAAGAAATAGGAGGGCTATTAGTTATTATTTCAAACATTTATAATAAAACATAACAAATATAAATAAATACAATAAATATGTGCTATTATCCGCATCGCGTGATTAAGAGAGTGTGCATTTATTCAACTTTAGAAGGAGATATTTATGAAAAAACTCATATTTTTAATGCTTACATTCAGTTCTTTTATGGCTGTTGCATGTGGTGAAAATGAAATCGAAAACGTAGGGGGCTCTACAACGGATGGTAAAAAAAATGAACAGGCCAATTCTGAGTTAACAGCTTCATTCTCGAGTGATGCTGAAATAGAGTGTGTTGAATTGCCACCAATTACAGTGACTGGGTACTATAATCCTGGGCCTGTGTATTATTGGATGGGTGGTGGCTCATGGCTTTATTTCACGTATGCTGGAGGAGGTGGAGGTGGAACACCTTCATCACAAATAACTGATGATAAATTAGACTTTTGTTTAGTTGAAGGAACGCTTCAGGCAATTTACGATAACTGGCCAATTTTAGGTACGGTTTCTGCAATGCAATCATATGCACAAACAGCAACGGGAATTCAACGACTAATTTTCGCAGGTGCAATATCTGATATAAAAGCATATGTAGCAAGCGGAGGAGAGTCACACGCACCACCTCAAGCTACCTCAGAGAACACCATCAATTGGTATGATTTGAATATTAACTGGTTAAATTATGCCCCTTCTACTGGAGGTTGGGATGGTGTAGGAGCCATGACTGATAGTGATGCTATACCTTATTTTGCAGAGTTCTTAAAGCAAATGGGTTTAGGGGATGGAACGATCGACTTAAATAATGATCCAAGTCCAACAATTGGTTGTTAATGATATATGATAGATTATGAATAAAAAAACGACATTTGTATTCTTAATTATTGGGGTTATTGGCTTATATGCCATAACCCTTTTATTTAATGATGACAAATATGCCCACCCTCCCCAAAATTCCGAAAAAATTGATTTGGATGATAAAGCTACTCTTTTAAGTAAGGAAGGAAAGGTTCAACAAAAATCAGAGCAACCAGTAGTTGTAGATACTGAGAAAATCATTGATTTTAATGAAGTTTTATCTGAAAAGTTCAGACCCAACGGCACAAGGAAACCATATGATTTTAATCAGTTAAAACAAATTGCAAAAGTTGATCAACAAAAGGCAATTGAAATGATTATGGAGATGGTTGCAATGCCTGATAAAAACCTGTTAGCTCTAGCGGATTTAAATTATCAATGTAGTGGTCTGAAACAAGTTGAACTACAGATAGACACCATCTTATTAAATAGACCTTTTGAAAAGGCTTTATGGGATTCTGGCTATTGTTCACGTTTGGGAACAGAGTCGGATCCTTTTTTTGATTTTCTAAATTTAGCTAGAAAAGGAAATAAAGAAGCTCAGCTCTTATTAATGCCGGAATTATTTGGAGCAATTGAGCGTGGGAGCGTCAATCCAAGAACAGACCCGATTTTTTATGATGACCTAAGAAAAGAAGTAATTAGCTACTTGAAAAGTCTTTCATCTCAAGGTGTGAGCTTAGCCAGTCTTAAGTTAAGCAAAGAATATTTGAGTAACGGTTTGTTTTTTTCAAAAGACAAAGTATTGGCTACTTTCTATCTCACTCTCTATGAAGAGCAACACAGTGGTTTCCTGGACTATCCGTGGGATGCTTGTAATGCAAACACTGACTTTTGTAGAAGCCCAGAGGAATTGTATAAATCTCTGAGTGATATTGAGAAAGATAGGGTTGATAGCATGTTGGCAAGAAAAAGATAAAAGTTAAGTAGGATGAGCTCTGCCCATCATGAATTTATGCTTTAGGTAATATGATTGATGGACTTTGCCTATCCAATAAAAAAATTATGGTTAAATTATGAAAAAGGGTCTCAATAAAAAAGAAAAGGAATTAATCAAACACATATCTAAAATTTTATGGTACGAGTGGGATCCAATTGGTTTGCACAATGAGCAAGATGAATGGAGTGATGAGTATGATGGTTATGTGCCATCGATATTCAACTTACTTATTGAAGGCCGAGATGGATTTAAGGTATCGAACCATCTAACTAAACTAGCGAGTGAAAACATGGGTTTAAATTCGATCATTGGTAATGAACATGATTGCAAGGTCGCAAAAAAATTAATAGATGCGAAAATAAAATTAATTGGAGAATAAGCGGGATTAGTTGAAATCACAAGAAATCATGTTTTAGGTAATATGATTGATGGGCTAAGCCCGTCCTACAAAATTTTAATTTCAACAACGCATCAAAATGGATCTCCGGGTCGCCTACATGGATGTAGGTGAGCAGCGCGAGCAGGATGCGGGAGCCGCCAAGTTCGAAGATGACGCTTTCTTTGATATGCTTTCCAATACCGTCGTCCTCGGATTTGATCCGGGGACCCATTTTCAAATGGTAAACAAAAATTTCTTACTTTGGTTACTGAAAATATTAAAGATAAGAGTCATTAAACTCATGTCTTTATAGTTCGGTATGTGTTTCGATGATTCCTTGGTACTTTTGAAGCCATTCACAATGGATCCCCGAATCAAGTTCGAGGATGACGATAGTAGGGATTTATTTTATCCGAACGCTAGCCGGCGAGCCGCCGGCGGTCCAAGCATTATTTTACAAAGCGTTTTAGGCCATTTGAGGTAAACATATTGTCTTTGACCAGTTCGCTGGTGTAGTCGTTGCTTTTGTTGGATTCGTTTTGTAGGCCCATGACGTGGTAGCGTTTTGAGTTGAGGTCGTGGTAGACGTTGATAACAGGGAAGGTGCCGGGCAGGTTGTCGTCTTGATTCAGGTAGGAAAGGCTGACGCGGAACAAGTTGCCTTGTTTGTCGTATTGATCCGCGATGACGGCGGACCAGGAATCTGCATCGATGTAAAAATCCCGTTGGCTGTAGAGGTGCCGCCATTCACTTTTTAAAGTCGCTCGAATGACCCAAACCTTGTGCAGTTCATAGCGGGTGTGTTCGGGATTGATGTGTCCGGCTTTAAGGATGTCGGTATAGCTCAATTGTTTGGATGCCAGTTTTTGGTTGTTATAAGGAATGTAAATTTCTCGTTGTTCCAATAACTGCCAGTCAAAGCGATCAGGTGAGCCATTGATGATGTCGGTGTCATCGGCGGTGCGCAGTCCACTTGCTGAATTAACCGGTTGGTCATAAGCCACATTCGGTGCGCGTACCACCCGACGTCTGCCTTTGTCCCATAGCCAGGCATTGCGTGCTTCTTCGATTTGATCAATCGGCTCCAGCACCAGTCCGCCACCACCGGCTTTGGTCGCTGGTGCGGTGATTTTAGAAAGCGCAGAAAACAGTCGGTTGGGGTTATCGTTGTTTTCTAAGTAATAGTCAAAGCGAATCAGGGATTCTCTGGAAGTCAGTTGGAACTCACCATCTTCACCGACATTGGCATCACTGGCATGAGTAACCAACTGTTTACCGCGCCAGCGAGCGATGTGATTAAAATAAACTTCCAAAGCCGACTCAGGTTCACCAAATGGGATGCCCGCATGAGCACCGGTAAATCCAGTACCTGCTTCATTCAGTTTTGCAGTTTTGATGTTGGTCTGGGTGTTGGCGGTGACCCAATCGGGTTCCTTGTGGCTTTTGCGGCTGGCATAGACTGGTATTTTAAAGCTGTCAGGATAGGTATTGAATAAAGCGATTTGACCAGCGGTTAGGTGTTGTTGGTATTGTTTATGGTTGTCATGCGTGATGGTGAACATAGGTTGTTCGGTTTGGGCATGGATCTTTGGCAACAGGCCGGCTAATAGCAGAAAAGACAATAGTTTGGTTGGGTGAATCATGTCGCTGATGGGTTGATGAATCTGATCAGTTTAGCTTGGATTGTCCATGTTGTCGATGTCATTGAGATAAGCTGATGAAACAAAAAAGCCACCCTCAATGGAGTGGCTTTTTACATGGCAGTGTCAGTGTTTATTCAAAACCATCTTTGAAAATGATGTCATTGGTAACATTTTCAAATGCACCCACATCATAGACACCATAATTATCAATAATACCTGGTGCATCTTGGCCTCGAACTTCACCTTGTAAGTCCAAGACGGTTGGTGTCACCCAAGTGGTATTACAATAATCAATGGCTGATGAGGTGTCGCTCAACTGGTAGTTACCATTGGCTCGGTCAATAAACTCAGGATCGGTAACCAAAACCCTGGTGGCGATTAAACTGCTGCTTTCATGGGTTACCAGACAATCCATAAATTGTGTCGGATTGTTGTTACCACCGACGGTGTAGATATCAACGCCAGTTGGATCATGAATGATGCTACTACCAATCGCAACACGTGCATCGTTGTTACCAATTTGTCGACTGGTCACGAAGTTATCGGCCACAGTAGAAAAATACATGTTCAATTCAGCACCTAAAAATGATCTCAGCAAATATGTGTCGTTGTATTCACCGTTACCGTTGTCGCCATTGTTATACATCAAGGCACCTTCAAAACCCAATATCGTACCATTGTCTCTGGCGTAACCAGCAACACCAGATATGGCACGGTTTGAGGTAATTCGAGCATTATTCACTTGTGCCTGGGCGTTGCTTTCTGCATAAAAAGCACCACCGGCTGTATAAGCAAAATTAGTGGTGACATCGACACAAGCACCGCTTTGCCAACAACTGATACTACCAGCTTCATTGGCGAAAGCCGATGCTACTGTGGCAGTGGCTTGATTGGAGGTTGCCAATGCGCCACCATTATCAGCGAAGTTAGCGATGAAGTAAGCGTTTTCAGCCAAAACATGACTGTCGGTGCCAGCAACATAAATCGCTCCTCCATCTCCGCCATCTAGATCATCGGTGTCAGCCTGATTAAAAGCGAATGTAATGGGTTCGTCGTCGTTACCAAACAGACACAACCAGAAAGTTTGAAAGGGAACACAGGTGGTGCGACCGTAAAGATAGGCTTTTGCGCCACCCAGAACAGCCAATCCGCCACCATTGCCAGTCGCGCTGTTGAAATTGATACCACGATAATCACTACCGAACAATTGAACATCTTGAGAGCCTTGGTAGTTGGTAAAAGTACAGCCATTTTCTATCAGCACACCACCACCATCTCCTGCAGTTGCGATGTTGTTATAGATACCATGTGTTTCACCGTCGCTGGCATTAAACACGATGCTACCATTAGGGCTGTTACAGTAAATACCACCACCTTCTTCGGCATCGTTGCCTGCAATTTGAACTTGATTCAAAGATAAAAAGGTGTCTCCACTTGAGCCAGTTACTGCAAGCCCACCACCGTTTAAACCGATGTTGTCGGTGATTGAAACATGTTGCATAAAGACATCGGCGGCTGCGTCGTTGATACGAAACGCTCCGCCAAACCAGTTGGTTGAACCACTGTTGCTGATGCTGAGGTTATAGAAACTGACATCGTTGGTAGTGCCATTGCCTTGAATCCTAAAAACAGGATTATTGTCTGTGCTTGATTGAATGATGGTATTGGTAGAATCAGGGCTGGTCATGATGTTGTTTTCCGCATCGGCACAACTGGCAAAACCGCCTCTTATCACCATATCTCGGTCATCTAAAGTAATATTTTCTTCATCATAGGTGCCTTCAACGATTCTGAGTTCGGTGTAAGTGACCAATGTCCAATCAATGGCATCCTGAATCGGTGTGGCCCTGATTGAAGAGTTAAAATCACAGCCACCATCTCCACCAATGGTGGCGACTTCAGTGACACCTTGGATGTCATTATTAAGTAAATAGTGATCATAATTGCTTTGTAATGTTGCCTTAGCTTGCAAGCTGAGTTGATCCAATTGGTTGTGTTCAAACGGCTTGTTGTTCGCTTGTGCCTGTAAAGCAGTGAATAATGTGAGTGATGTAAGTATTTGTTTTAACATGTTGTCCTCCGTAAAAATCAGAGCCCACTTTATACGATAAAAATTTTGATTTCATTGTTAATTCCGTGACGCGTTATGCAAAAAAATAATCGTTCAAAGCGGCTGAAAAGAAAATTTACGATAAATTAACAAAAATGCATTGATATTAAAAAATAATCCTAAATATCAGTTATTTATAAGATTTTAAAGTGTGAGTATTTCGACAAAAATTGGGTTTTTATAGTCAGCTTAGGTTAAGTTTGGTGGTGTAATGGTTATTGTGAATCAACATCAATACGGTGATGAAATTTGTTTAAAGCTGAGTATAATAAAATAGATTGTTAATCAAAAACATCATGACTGAACAACGCACCAGAATGAAAATCGGTATTGATGGCAAGGTCTACACTTTGGATACCAGCATACAAAAAAGTTTAACGCAAATTCCCTGGGAATCCAGAAAGAAAGTCATTGCGGTACTTGAGGCCATTAAACAGGCGGAACACGTTGAAAAACCACAAGTCAAAGAATCAGTTAACCAACTAAAGAACCTGGTCAAACCACAGGCTCAAACTTTGCCGACACAAGCAGTTGCACCCGAGTCAGGAACTACCCGGTCTTCACATGCCAATAAACCACCGCTGGATACCAATTCCCAGGATCCAGACGCAATCATGCAGCAACTTATCATGCAACAACCTTCGCACAACATCCCAGATAAAATGACAGCCATTAAATGGATCGCTGTATTTTTTGCAGTCATTATTGCCTTGGCTTTAATTATTTAATCGAAAGATAAACTGATCATGGCGGCGTTAAATAGGATCAATACACAAGCAATCATACTGACTTGTAACTGTTGATGCCTCTTATTATAATTTTAAATTTGTACCTTTGACCTTAATCCAACATGCCCCTGAATATTTCCCCGTACCAAGTTGATGATGTTAGTCGACGCGTTTTAAAGTCTGGGCAGCCGGTCAAATGGGGTGAAAAAGCCAGTGCGCTGTTCATTTTATTGTTGGAGCATTCACCTCAAACCATATCTAAGGAAGTCATCTTTGAGAAGGTCTGGCAAGGTCGGGTGGTTACCGAAAATTCCTTATACAAGATCATCAGTAAACTGCGGCAGGAATTGAATCAGGATGACATTGAAATCGAATCTGTTTTTGGTGAAGGGTATCGATTGATCAATAATAAAAATGAACAACCTTTAAAAAAAACAAAAAGAGGGTGGTTACTACCATTGGCATCGATTCTTTTGATGGGTATGGTCACAACTTGGTGGGTATTGGGAAAGAATCAAATCAAATTACTTGAAGACATGAAATCTTTACAGCAAGCATTGGTAGTTACCAAGCAAGCGTTCATCAGCCAAATCAATCGACGCAATGAATTGGGTGATTTATTGGGTCAACGATTCACCCTGAATAAAGATGATTCGTGGGAAAAACGCTTCTATCAATTGTATGATCAGATGAATGAACACGAATTGTTTTTATGTCAGCAAACCCGAGCCTATACAGAAGGCCCTTTGTACGAAAATAACCTCAAGGCATTGAATCTACTGAAAAACAATCCAGCTATTTCCAATGAGTTACCTCAGGCTATGGAGTTAATGGCACACCTCACAATTTGGATCAATAAATACCAAAAGGTTTTCCAGCACTCAGAAAAAATGTGCTTGTTGTATGTGGGTGTTGAAGATGGTGCCAGTTACCCTTCTGAGTTTGATGCAGAATTGGATGATTGGATAAGCAGGCACCAATAAGTCAATGTTGATTACCGTTGTTTGAATCTATGATAGAGCGGTGATGCCAGCAAAAACAGACAAACCAGTAAGATCAGGGAAAATTTTGATAATGTAGGTACAGGTGTGGCGTCCTGAACGCCTGGCGTGCCCGATCCGGTGGTGAGGCTGTCAATGGCAATTAGGTTGCCATTGAAGGGTGATTGACCCACATTTTCTACAAAATAAACCAAGGCCAATCGACCTGAACCATTCACTGGCACATTGATTTCGGTCCATTGTTCAGGATAACCACCCGGATCCAGGTTCGGGTTAATGCTGTGAATCACTTGAAAATCACCAAAGTCAGAACTGCCTGTGATGTTCGCTGGTTGGTTATTAACGCATGGACCAGTGGTGGTTCCTCCCGAGGGGCTGTAAACAACCACCAATCTGTCAGCAGATAAAGAGTTGGGTTGAGTCCGTGTATAAAAGTTCAATTGCTCCACAGCACCCATATCAGGCAAAATCAACCAGTCACACAATACATTGCCAGCTGTTTGTCCTACACCTCCCAAGATGTAAGAGTTTGCCGATCCATCATGTGCAGCAAACAATTTGCTGATTCCCTGACTCCAGAATAAGTCTCCCACAAAATCTGAACGATTTTCAAAGGTCCAGTTTTGGTTAGGTAGATCATTAACAGACTCGAAACCTTCCTCAAGCCCACCCGCATGGCTCTGTTTGACCATCAACAAACCGCAAATGAAAAAAGAAAGCGCTAAAGTATAAGTTTTCATAACAACTCCTGATTAAAGAGTTGAAATGTAGATGATGATCGTCAGAATCAGTTAATGATTAATTGTGAATAATTCTGCCAAGATGTGAATTGTGGAAAATAGCGCCGTTTAGTTAAGAGGTTTCCAGCCAAAAAGTGACAGGACCATCATTGGTTAAGCTGACTTGCATATCTGCGCCAAATTGTCCTGTTTGAATTTTTAGCTTAGTTTGTTGTGCCAGTTTAACCAACTCATTGAAAATAAAGGTGCCATGGTCAGGTGAGGCACCTTTTGAAAAACCGGGTCGATTACCTTTTTTGGTGTCAGCAACTAAAGTGAACTGAGAAACCAGCAATAATTCACCTTGAATGTCATTAAGCGACAGGTTCATCTTGCCTGCATCATCAGAAAAAATGCGGTAACGGAGCATTTTATTCAATAACTGTTCGGCTTTTTCAATGGTGTCATCTCTTTCTACACCAATCAGGGCGAGAATGCCCTGATTGATTGAACCGACTGTTTCGTTGTTAACATTTACCTGAGCCTGACTAACCCTTTGTATCAGTGCTTTCATTGGCAATTATTCTTTAATTTTCTTCAGGTACAAGGTTGTAGATTTCTAAATTAGACTTGTTCCATTCGGCTCGAGGCAGAACAGGACCTTGAGGATTGTCTATTTGAAACTGATGTATCGTTCCTGTACTTTGGCCATTAAAACTTTCGCTCATGCTGCCAATCTGATGTGAAATCATGGTTAATGATGGACAAGTCGGGCAAAAACTTTCTGCCGTATAGACATCTTTTGTTGAATTGTTGTTTTCTCCACTACCAATCGTCCAAAACGGCTTTCCACTCTCATCATAAATGTAACTAACGATAACCCGAGTTTCCCCTAAGGTAATGATGGATTGTCCCCAACCACTTTCATTTGGGGAATAATAGTGTCCAGTATGTTGATTGGGTGTTTCATCTGCAGCAAATTGTTGCATGACCATTTTTTCAGCAAATATTTCGTCATTAATGTTACGCACTTGTATGGCTTTTTTGTCATCGATAAAGGTTGTATAGGACCAGCCAACAGGGGTTTGCGTTTGTACTCCACCAGGGCTAAAGCCATTAGGGTAGTTAACTTCAGTGAGTTCATTAAAATACTGATTGAATGAAGATTCGTTGTTGTTTTGAGCAATGTACCAAATAGGTGATCTGTCTTTGTTACCTGTATAAAGAACATATAACATGGAATCACGGTTTGTTACATGTAAGTCTATTCCATTTCCGGATCTTAAAGGGTTCCACCATAAGCCATCTCGAGGATTGATGTCATTGTTACTGCCACCTACATCGCAGGTAGATACCGCGTTACATTGACCATTGTTTCCAATGGTAGCAGTTAAAATGTTATTTTCTCCTTCATTAAAGCCTTCATCATATACAGAAGCATCGTGATTGATAACAAACTGTGAGTCACAACTGGCATCAGAAGAAACTGAAAAAGTTAAGAAACTGGATTTATTTTGATGAGGTAATAAATCTTCCAATTCAATTAATGGAGTTTCAAGTTTGACAAACTGAGATCCTTCGAATTGAGGTTGGTGATTTTTGTTGTAAACACAAACTGCTTCTGAAATGTCGGTCTGATTGCCTGCGCCACAAGCAAAACTCAAACCGTCATCTCCTTGACTATTTTGTATACCAATTGTGGAGTTTGAGCTATCAAAACCAGAACCTGAATATTGATAAACCCATTGAGAAGTGGCTGGGTACAAGATGGCCTGGATATCAACTTGTTCAGTAGAGTTGGTTGTCGCCCAGAAATCAGCACCTTTCCACAAAAAAACCTCACATGCCAGATTTTCACCTGTTTCGGCAGGTCTTGGGCAGTCAGCAAAGAACTGATGGTAAAACTGTGATGCTTTCAGGTCCTTGTGTAGTGGGTAAATTCTACCTCCTTGATTGTCTTTATCTGGTGGTTGAGGCAAGGGGCAATCAGCATCCCAATCACTCCCTGAGGCATTGATACTGGTACTTAGATAACCGTTACTGGAGGCAACCAAACTGGCTACATTGTCGCCGAAATGGTCAAATCCTTCACTCAGAGTAATAGCTGCAGTGTGTCCTTCATCATCAGAAGGGTATTGAGAACCCCCGTTGACCCAAGGCAGTAAAGTGCCGGTTTCACTGATATCAATAAATAAACTTTCACAATTATTAATGGTATTGCCATAGGCATCACTTTGGGCATCCGATGTGTTGCTATTAGCCACTGATAAGGCCAAATAAGCATCTCCAGCTGTGTGGTCGCCAGTGTTTTCCGCAAATAATGTAGTTTGCCAGCGTTCGCCAGGATCTATTGCACTGTCATTATTACCACAAACCTGCTCCAAGTATAGCGAGCTGTCTTCTGCATTTTGAAGTTTTATTTCAGGGCCATCAATAACCACAGCTTGTGAAGAGCTTGACGCACAATTTTCTGCATCAGTTACAGTAAGATAAATATTTCCTATATATTTTTCGGCATACCTGACCTGTATAGATTCGTTATTTCCATCAGCGAAATCATCATTATCAATATCCCATTGGTAAGTATATCCACCAGCACCTCCGCTGACCTGAGACTCAAAAGTCAGTAAATCTCCAACTTTATTGCTTGAATTATTAGTGATGGAAACAGTTGGTGCCTCACAACCTGTTGAACCCTGTAGTGTCATTTGTCCGGTATTTAGTGGGTCAAGCCAATCTTTCATTCTTGATTGTGCATCATTGCCATTATTCCAAGAATAAGCCAAACGGCCGTACCAATCTGGTTCATCGTTACCACAGGCAGCAGCACCTCCATGTAATTGACCAATAAATAAATGATCAAAATTCCATAATCCAGAACCAGAAGATCCTCTTTCGGTTGTGCCAATGTCCCAGTCAGCAATCATTAAATGTGTTCCTTGCCCCCTAACAGACGTGCTATAGTCTGTAATCGTTAATGGGTCATTTTCAAAGCTTATTCTTTTGGCATTGGTGTTAGGATGGTGAATGGCCACAGCACTGTTAGGCGCAATGTCTGATCTGTCCCAACCTGAATATTCGACTCCATAACTGGGGCTTGGTGTTTGATTAAGTTCAACCAAAGCAAAGTCGCTGGTTGGATTTGAGGCCAGATAAGTGGCACCAGATTGCCTATTGTTGAAGCTCGTTTTGGATATTGGTGTGCCACTTTGTGAAGAGCCTGGTGCGCGACAGGTTTGTGATTGATAATTCCATAAAAAGAAAAAAGAGGCTGCATGATTTTGATTTGCACTGGTATTTCCAACAGTAAATCCACAATGGTTAGCTGTAGAAAAAATCGGTTTACCATTCTTCGCTGTATTATTGAGTAATTGCCCTGTACATTGGTATTGCCCTCCATAACCATATACGGCAACTGAGTTAATTTCTGCTTCCCAACCATCTCCTTCTGGGCATGCTACGTCGACGTTACAGCTACCACTTTTGGACATATAAGAAGGTTCTTCCCAAAACTTATGAAAACCTCGGGTGATTTTATCAACCTTGAAAGACAGGTATCGCTTTTCTTTGTCGTTGACGGTTATTTTGATGTTCATGTGGTCAGCAGGCACATCACCAACCCAGAAAAAACCATGTTTTTTGTTATAGGTGTCATTATATGGGCCGCGCAGGATGCTTTTATCATCGGTTGAAACCCATAATTCTGCTGAGTGTGGTAGGAAAAATTCGCTCATACCTACATTCAAACTGGTGGCATTCTTAGATTCCAATCTGAGGTGATATTCCCAACTGCGATCAAATTTTTGAACCCATATTCCAACTTGACTTGCTCGGCCTTTGAGGTGAAAAATATCATCGATATTTGATGCCACGGCATATTTTAAAGGCACGTCTTTGGCAGCTATGGCCTTGCTTTTTTCTGTAGCGATATCAACGGCGGGTAACACGTAAGTTGTTTTGTTGGCTTGAGCACTCAGCTGTAAACTAAGTGTTAACAACACAATCATCAATATATTTTTCATTCTCATCACCTATGATTTGGTTTCTTTCAGAACCAGAGCTTTGTGTCCGTTCTGTTCTAGTTGTCTTTTTTGTTTATCGGCTTCGCGACTGGAGTCAAAAGGTCCAACGCGCACTCGATGCCATTGGGTGCCGTTCACGTCAATGGATTGGATATAGGCAATCTGTCCAGAAAAAGCAATGCGGGCTTTTAATTCTTCGGCATCTTGCTGGTTTTTAAAAGAAGCTAACTGCAGAATATATGAATACTCCTTACTGTTTCTGGCTGCCTGTTGCTCCAATTCTTCTTTGGGAATCACCACTTCCATTTCGGGTAATACCGAATAAAAATCGTAATCTGGTTTCTTGGAAAGGGTTTGGCTAACATCTTCGACCGGGGGCGAGGTTTCTTTGGCTATGCCCGGTACGGGTTGTTGGTTGTTTTGAATCGGTTCGGGCACCCAGCCTTTGAGGTAAATAAACAAGCCAATTAATAAACCTGAGAGCATGCCAAAAACCAGAATGATCCAGCCTGGTACAGGTCTTTTGTGACCGGCTTTGCGGGCCGTTGCTTTTTTGGTGGTTTTGCGCACCGTTGTTTTCTTGGTCATGCTTCTTTTCTGTCCTCAGGCCGCATTTCTTCGGGTGCTGAAGAGCCCAATAATTTTAAACCATTTGCCAATACGTAGCGCGTGGCCATACATAAGTTTAACCTCGCGTTACGTAAGTTTTCGTTATCCACTTGTACCTGGTGAGCATTGTAATAACTGTGAAAAAGCTGCGCCAGTTCTCGCAAGTAGTTGGCAACAGTATGTACCGAGTAATTGGTGGCGGCTTTTTCAATCACTTCAGGGTATTGAGACAAGGCTTTAATCAAATCAAGTTCTTGTTCTTCAACCAATAATTCGACTGCCACATGACCAATTTCAACGTTGTGCATCATGTTTTGTTCTTGCAGCTTACGCATGATGCTACAGATTCGGGCGTGTGCGTATTGGATGTAGTAAACCGGATTGTCATTGGATTGAGATTTGGCCAAATCCATATCAAAATCGAGGTGTTGGTCATGTGAACGCATCACATAGAAAAAACGTGAAGCATCACAACCCACTTCAGCAACCAGTTCGTTCAAGGTGACAAATTGACCTGATCGCGTTGACATTTGCAGCTTTTCACCCCCCTTGAACAGGTGGGCAAACTGAACCAGCAAAATATCAATTTTATCGGCATCAAAGCCCATGGCTTTGGCCGCCGCCTTGAGTCTGGGAATGTAGCCATGATGGTCGGCACCAAATACATAAATAGATTTCTCGAATCCACGTTCAAATTTATTGAGTAAGTAGGCCACATCAGAAGCAAAATAGGTTTTCAAGCCATTTTCACGCATCACCACCCGGTCTTTTTCGTCACCGAAGTGGGTGGCATTGAACCACAAGGCACCTTCTTTCTTATACAAATGTTCCGAAGCCGCCAATTTAGCCATGGCTCTTTCGATGGTATCGCTTTCGTGCAAGGATTTTTCTGAAAACCACTGATCGTAATGTACGTTAAAGGCCTCCAGATCATCCTCAATCCCAGACAAAATATTGCCCAAAGCCATTTTAAAGATTTTCTGATAGCCTTTGCCCAAAATGTCTTTGGCGTTAATGACTAAATCATCAATGTGTTGTTCCTTGTCGCCACCAGCAGGTTCATCAGCACAAACCTGGGCAAACACTTCAGCTTTAGGGTGTCTGAATTCATCCCCGTATTTAGCGCGAACGGTTCGTGCGATGTCCACAATGTATTCACCTTTGTAGCCATTGGCTGGAAATGTCATCATCTCCCCACACAATTCCAGATAACGCAGCCACACCGAAGTGGCAAGAATGTCCATTTGGCGACCGTGGTCATTGACATAATATTCTGCGTGAACTTGGTAACCAACCTTTTTCAAAATATTACACAAACTGGAACCAAAGGCGGCGCCACGACCATGACCCACATGCAAGGGTCCGGTGGGATTGGCAGAAACAAATTCTACGGTGATTTTTTTGTCTTCTCCAATGCGACTGCTGCCAAAATCTTCGCCCATTTTCAGAATACGTTTAATGATCAACAATCGACAGGCGTCAGTTAAGTGAAAGTTGATAAAACCGGGGCCCGCAATTTCAACCTTTTTTACATGGCTGGAAGCCGCCAGTTCATCAATAATTTTTTCGGCAATGGCACGCGGGTTTGATTTCAGGGGTTTGGCTAAAGTCAGGGCGACATTAGAGGCATAATCACCATGTTTTTTGTCGCGGGTTCTTTCAATGGTAATTGCTGGTTTGTCGACTAATTCAAACTCACCCTTTGCCTGCAAGTGTTCAAGGGCATTTTCAATCAATTCCTGAATGTGTCCAATCATCAAATTTTTCCAATTTTGCTAATAGCATCTATTTGACCTGAATCCAATTTACAGGTTCAAAATCAAGCGTGGAGATAAAACTGTCTGGCTATTCCTGAGTATACAGTCGAGGAAAACAGCAAGACACCTGTGTAAAGGGGTGATTTTATCAAATTGCCAACCACATCACCAAACAATAAGTCTGTTTAGAAACTATACTGTTGTACTTTACAGGAGACGCGTGAAAGAAATGTGATGTTCAAGGCTTGACTTCGGTCAAACTTATGATTTTTTTCAATTAAAGGACTTGATTATTCGTAAAATATCACCAATAATGAGAACCATTATTATTTAGATTAACGAAAATCATGTCTGCAATGCCCGAATCATCTATACAAATTTCTCAGACAGTCCAATTATCCAATGCAAAAGCTGGTCAAGCTTATAAGATTTGTAAAAATGTTTGTTCAGAATCAATGAGCCAAAAATTAACATTGATGGGTTTGGGTATCGGTATGATGATTGAGCTAACCGCTTTGTACAAACATGGTGCTGTGGTCAAAACGCCTTTTGGCAACATCGCAGTCGGACCTGATTTAATCAATTCCATTTCTGTTTCACTGATTTAAACCAAAACCATCGTGGCCAATACTGCCAAAGTCGCTTTGATTGGCAACCCCAATTGCGGCAAAACTACTTTATTCAATGCGCTGGCCGGTCAAAATAAAAAAACCGGTAACTGGGCTGGTGTTACAGTCAGTGAGTCTCAAGCCAAACTGATTCGTAATAATACCCGGTTTTCTTTGATTGACTTACCCGGTATTTATGGGTTGTCATTGGCTGAGCTTTCTCAGGATGAGTTGGTGGTCAAACAGGCCATTGATCAGGGCGATATCGATGTTTATGTCAATGTTATCAACGCCAATAATTTACAACGTTGTTTGTTTTTGACCACTGAAGTTTTGGATTTGGATGTGCCTACAGTGCTGGTACTGAACATGGATGATGAACGGGCTGCCAGTGGTAAAATCATTGATGTTGAAAAGCTGTCACAATTAACGGGTTGTCGAGTGATTACAACCACCGCAGTGAATCAAAAAGGGGTGGCTGCATTGTTCGATTGTATCGCTGAACTGATTAATCACAACAAACAAACCGAACACCAGCACACAGCATTACCCACTGATATTGAGCTGCCCGAGGCAGAATCCAGGGCTGAGGCATTGAAAGCCTATGTCAAAGCTTCTGATGCCATCATCGAAAACAGCAAGCGCATCTTCGATGCGCGTTTCCAACAAGCCATGGACCTGGCCAAGCGTGTCACATCACAGGCTGAAACGCACAGAAATAAAAAAACAAAAAGTGAATTTAGCAGGATAGACCATTGGCTTACCCGACCTTTGACAGGTACTTTGGCTTTTATGCTGGCCATGTATTTGATGTTTTTCTTTGCCACCAATGTGGCCGCAGTATTTGTGGACTTTTTTGATATTGCGACTGGCGCGTTGCTAATTGACGGTTTGGGGCAATTAATCACGGCGATGGGATTACCGGATTGGGTCAAGGTGATTCTGGCCGATGGCATGGGTGCCGGTATTCAGACAGTGGCCACTTTTATTCCAGTGATCGGTTTTTTGTTTTTGTTTTTGACCTTGCTGGAAGAATCGGGTTATATGGTTCGTGCAGCATTTGTGATGAACAATTGGTTGCAAAAAATAGGTCTTTCGGGGAAAGCGTTTGTGCCATTGATAGTCAGCTTTGGATGTAATGTACCGGCGGTGATGGCAACACGCCAATTGGCAAAAAAAGATGAACGCATCATCACCACTTTGATGGCACCGTTTATGTCTTGTGGCGCGCGTTTGTCAGTTTATGCCTTGTTTGTGGCTGCCTTTTTTACCGAACATGCTGCGTTGATTGTGTTGTCATTGTATATGACGGGCATATTGGTCGCAGTGGGCACTGGTTTGTTGATGCGCAAAACAATTTTACCGGGACAACCAGATCCATTCTTGATTGAATTGCCGCATTGGCGGTTTCCAGGTATAGGCTATATCTTGAAATCAACCTGGTACAAATTGCGTGGGTTTATTGTGGATGCGGGTAAAATCATCATTATCATTGTCATGATTTTACAAGTCATTTCTTCGATTGGTCGCGATTTTAGTTGGGGCAATCAAGATGTTGACGAATCATTATTGGCTGCTGGTTCACAAGTAGCTGCACCATTGTTTGCTCCCATGGGTATCGATGAAGACAATTGGCCAGCAGTTGTTGGCTTGTTCACAGGTTTATTGGCCAAGGAAGTGATGGTCGGTTCGTTGGATGCAATTTACTCAAAGTCGGTTGAGGAAAATGAAACCAGCATCATGGATCAGTTGAAAGAAGCACTGCAAACCATTCCAGATAATGCTGCTGGTTTGGCTGATGCCCTGATAGATCCTTTGGGCCTGTCATTGACAGATATAGATGAAGTTGAAACCATGGCCGAAAACCAGGGTGTATCCAGTCAATTGTTTGGTATTTTGCAGGAAAAATTCGCCAGTGCCTGGGCAGCCTATGCTTATTTGTTGTTTGTGTTGCTGTATTTCCCATGTGTCACAGTGATTGCGACCATTGCCAAAGAATCAGGTAAAAAGTGGGCATTGTTTTCAGCCTTGTATTCAACCGGTATTGCTTACCTGATTGCCAGCTGTTTTTATCAAGTCGTGATGTTCGGCAGTCAACCCTTGTTCGCCAGCATTTGGCTGGGATTGTGTGCAACCGCAATGGTCAGTTTTTATCTTTTGCTTAAACGCCACGCCAATAAGCCAGCCAACAAAACCATTCAGTTGAATATTCAATAGTGGACTGCCGACGGTTTTCTGGTAAGCTGTAAGCACATAGTGTGCTGAAGAGCCAATCATCTTTAAATGCGGTTTGGCAATTGGCTTGTTGTTTAGCTTATGCTTGAAGCACATTGAGCTTGTTGAAATGTTATCTATCAGTTTAGGTGAATTATTAAATTGAACAGTTTTCGACAGGCTCAGCCGATTTGATCTTGTCGAAGTAGACATAACTTCCGTGTTAAAATTGATCTCATGAATATTCGTAAACTACCTAATCAACTGATTGATCAAATTGCTGCTGGTGAGGTGGTGGAACGTCCTGCTTCAGTGGTTAAGGAATTGGTCGAAAATGCATTGGATGCGGGCGCAACCCTCATCGATATCGATGTACAAACGGGTGGCAAAAAACGCATTAAAATTACCGACAATGGTCAGGGTATCAGTCATGACGATTTGTCTATGGCTTTGCAACGTCATGCTACCAGTAAAATTCATTCATTGGACGATTTGGAGTCATTGCGTTCGATGGGATTTCGCGGTGAGGCTTTACCCAGTATCGCCTCGGTCAGTCGCTTCGAGCTGATTTCAAGGCATGAAGATGC
>JAGRJR010000002.1 GCA_020442635.1 Lysobacterales bacterium | reverse complement strand
AAGATGTTTCGTCCCAACATGAGGAGGAACTCGATGAACGCACTTTCAAAAGCATTCTTGGTAGCATTGCTGTTTCTAGGTGTAGGCTGGTTTTTATACAAGAATGGCTACACAGAGGGAGTTTCCAGAAGTCTTTTCGACTGGCTCTATCCTACCAGCCAACAGAGAAGAACGGCGGCCCCAAAACCAGAACCAAGCAGAGAGGACACAGGAGCACGTTCTTGGCGTTCTGGAAGAGGCCAATCACGATGGGCGAGGTCTGTACAGAGCAAACAAGGCCGCATCTACGCTCTCTTGATCGGAATCGACCAATACAAACAAGCTTGGAACACCCTGAGGTACGCTGAGAAAGATATCGCAGGTCTCTACAATGTGCTCACCCAAGAAGGCAGGGTTCCTACTCAACATGTAAAACGACTTTTGGGACGCGAAGCAACACAAGAAAATGTGTTGGAGGCGTTAGATGAACTAAGAAAGAGAGCCAAAAAAGACGATACTGTGTTGCTCATGTTTGCAGGGCATGGAGAAGAACGAAACCAGCAAAGTTATCTGATCTTACATGACACACATCCCGAACGGTTACGTTCAACAGGACTACATCCTTCGCAATTGAGTATGGGTTGGAAAACAAAGCGCTTGGTGGTGATGTTGGATGCTTGCCACAGTGGTATTTCCCTTCAAGGCACAAGAGGACACAGCAAAGGCGCAAATGAAGAACACTTTGCTGGTGTGGGACGCGTGGTCTTGTCATCTTCACGTCAGTATCAAAAAAGCTACGAAGAAGAAACACTAGGACATGGTTTATTTTCGTATGCATTAATGGAAGCATTGAGAGGCAAAGCGGATGTAGATCACGACGGAGTCGTCACGATCTACGAAGCCTACAAATATGCTTACAGACGTTTAAGAGAACTTACACAACTTTATCGAAAACCATCCCAAGAGCCCTTCATCAACATGCAGATGTCTGGCGAGATACCGCTGTCTTATCCAGAAAAAAGAGAGGGTGATCCCCCTTTAGGAGCAGCCGATACAAACAAAGGAACTTTGCTTCTCTCCTCTGAACTTGATCAAATCCATGTTTTTGTGGATGGTACGTACAAAACGTACCTGCTAAGCAGCGCGCCAAAAAGAATCACGCTTCATCCGGGGTTTCACTTGGTGGAGTTCAAAAAGCGAGGCTACACCACAAAACAAGAAAAGATCCGTTTAGAAGTCGGCAAGCCCCTCTTTTTCAATGTGTCTTTGGAGCCTGAAGCAGGGAGTCGCAAGGTGTTCTCTTTAGGAAGCACAACCTTCGCGATGCGATGGATCCCACAAGGAAGATTTCTGATGGGGACTCCGCCTCAAGAAGAAGGACGTCAAACCAACGAGCCACTTCCCCGCCAAGTGACGATTAGTCGGGGGTTTTGGATGATGGAAACAGAAGTCACCGAACGACAATACAAAGCGCTGTTTGGTTTGGCAAAGGCGGAACAATCGCTGTGTGGTCTTGATTGTCCCATCCAAGAACATTCTTGGCATAAGGCAGCCCTCTTTGCGAATCGTGCTTCGGAGATGAGCGGCCTTGAACGATGTTTCACTTGTAAGAACGGGACCTGTCGGGGGATACCCAACTATCTTTCTTGTTTGGGTTGGCGGCTTCCGACGGAAGCGGAGTGGGAATATGCAGCACGGGCTGGTAGCGCAAAAAAATACACAACGGGTGATGAAATTACATGCGAACAAGCCAGATATGGTACATTTTCTGGAGATTGTGATGGCACTCATATGACCTTGCCTGTTGGATCATACTCTGCCAATGATTTTTACTTATATGATATGCATGGTAATGTTTGGGAATGGGTAGAAGATTGTTATCACAGTGATTATTATGGTGCGCCTAAAAAAGGAACAGTTTGGAAGGGCAGTGAGGATTGTCGTCGTGTTTTACGAGGTGGATCCTGGTTTGTCAATGCAGACAATTTACGATCAGCATACCGGCTTTATAATGCACCATCTGTCCGAATTTATAGTCTGGGTTTTCGGGTGGCCAGGAATTAACACATGATTCCAATCCGATCATATCCAACCAAAAAAATCATATTTTTCAACAGCTTTTCTTGTATCCTTAGTGCCTATCGACAATGACATCTTTGGGTGATTGAGATAAAATCAATCTGTTTAAGAGGAAATCAATACCATGAGCCAACTTGTAACTCATCACATCAGTAATGGCATAGCCACCATCATCATGGATGATGGTAATGCCAATGTTGCATCACCTGATTTTCTCGAACAGCTCAATCTGGCTCTGGATGCTGCTGAAGCCGAGAATGCGGCGGTGATTTTAACCGGTCGAGCTGAAGTTTTTTGTGCCGGTTTTGATTTGAAAGTGTTGCGAACTGGTGTGGGCAATGCTTTCAAGATGTTAATGGGTGGGTTTTGGTTAACCTATCGCTTAATGTCTTATCCATATCCAGTGATTGTGGCTTGTAATGGACACGCCATCGCTTTGGGGGCGTTTATCTTGTTGACCGGTGATTATCGGTTGGGTGTGTCAGGTAATTTTAAAATTGTTGCCAATGAAGTAAAGAATGGTTTAAATATGCCACACTGTGCTTTGGTTTTATGTCAGTATCGCTTGAATCCTTCCCATGTTCATCGAGCCATGCTGTTATCAGAGGTGTTTAATTCGGAGCAGGCTGTTGAAGCAGGATTTCTAGATGCTGTGGTCGATGTGGATAAATTGTTGCCAACAGCAGAACTTCTGGCAAAAGAATACCTTGAATTGAACCAACAAGCGCACACAGAGAGTAAATTTCGTATGCGCAAAACATTTTTGCATAGGTTCAAACGCGCCATCAGAGCCGACCGCAATGGATTTGTAATGATGGGTTTGAAACGTGTCTTTGGTAGTAAGAAAAAGGGCACTACGAGCTGATTTGATTAAATGATCATCGCAAAAATAAAACATATGTTTGATCAAATTTAAGATCTGCAGGATTAAGCCAGCATTTGGCGGAAAATAAACGGCTGCTTAAATTAGATCAACGATGATTCATACATTCAGTTTGTTTCCACTTATATATTATCACTTATAGCCTCCACAATATTTGCACATTGTTCAAATAGAATAACACCTAGGCTGACTTTTGAGTCATAGACTAATTAGTTAGCCCTGAGAAGTAATCCTGGCTTTAATTATATAGCATGTCCTTGGGCTTCAATCATTCTGGACATATGGATGAAGAATTTTAAAAAGTTTTCCAGAAACTTCTTAGAATCGGATAAATACACTTTTCTGGTTGAATTAGACTGTAAAGTTAAACGTGTTTTTGATATAAAACAATGAGCTGTGCTTTGTTAGATCAGACTAACCACATGAAGTTCTTAATATGAAGAAATTACCCATACCATTACCTTTGATTATATTGGCTCTGGCAGCGATTGCTGTTTGGTTTATTTTTAATAACAAACCAGTCGCCAAAAAAAAGGATTCGCCACAAGTTTATCAGTTACGCACTGAAGCAATGACTCCTGTTGCCATCGACTATGAAGTTTGGGTGCCTTCATATGGAGTTGTGCAACCTAAAACCCAGAGTTTGGTTATTGCACAAGTGGCCGGTCAGATTATTTCGGTCAGTGATCAGTTCCGTGATGGGGCTTTTTTTGAAAAAGGTGACATACTACTGGAAATTGATGATGCTGATTATAGGGCACAGTTGACCATTGCAAGCGCGGAATTAAAACAAGCTGAGTTTACTTATCAGGATGAGTTGGCTCGTGCAGAAATCGCTCTGAAGGATTGGAAAAAACTTGGTAACACCAGTAAGCCACCCTCGTTGGTAGCGCGTGAGCCACAATTGAATTCTTCCTTATCTAATTTAGAGGCCAGTCGAGCCAAAGTCAAACAGGCAGAATTGAATTTAAAACGTACCCAAATAGTAGCGCCTTTTGCTGGCCGTGTATTGAGTCTGAATGTCAATGTTGGTCAGGTAGTCAATAATGGTAATACTTTGGGTTCTATTTATGCAGTCGATGCTGTTGAAGTACGTTTACCGTTGAAGCAAAGTGACCTTGAACATTTAAACCTACCCGAAACTTACCGTGACAATGATTTGCTTGAACAAATGTCTCATCCAAAGGTGAAACTAAAAGCCCAAGTAGCCAACAAAACCCATACTTGGGAAGGTGAAGTGGTTCGGGTTGAAGGCACCATTGATGCACAAACCCGACAGCTGTATGTGGTGGCGGAAGTCAGTGATCCTTATAAGTATCGATCTGATGATACGCCCCCATTGAAAATTGGTCAGTTTGTTAATGCCCAAATTCAAGGTCGAGTGTTGCCTCAAGTGGTTAAAATCCCCAGATCTGCCGTTTATGCCGCTAACTATGTGAATGTGATTGAAGCTGGTGTGTTGTCTAGGAAATATATAACTGAGCTGTGGCAGAACGAACTTGAAGTGATTGTTGCCAATGATTTTGATGAACAACAATTAATTAGTCTTACCCCTTTGGGGGATGTGGTTTCTGGCACAGCAGTTGAAATTTTTAAAGAAACTGCCATGTCTCAGTCAAACAAAGATCATGTGGAACTGCATGATCAGTTGCAAGTAGAAAAAGTACCATGAATCAGAGTTATATTAGCTGGTTTGCAAGAAATCATGTGGCAGCCAATTTGCTCATGGTTTCCATCCTTTTCATCGGATTACTATCGATAAACACCCGAATTCCCCTGGAAGTATTTCCTTCCATTGAATTGGATATGGTTAATATCAACACCAGATTGCCTGGTTCAACACCTACAGAGACTGAACTGGGAATTACCATCCGTGTAGAAGAATCAATCAGTGATTTGGAAGGTATTGAAACAATCACTTCGAGATCAAGTGAGGGCAATTCTTCAGTCACAGTTGAACTCGCCAATGGTTATGATTCTCAAGTTTTACTTAACGAAATAAAAAATCGGGTTGATGCCATTAATACCTTGCCTGTGGAGGCGGAGAAACCTCTGGTGAGCAAGTCTACAAGGCGCAGAGAGGTTATTTCTGTTGTGGTTTTCGGAGATGTAACAGAACAGGAGTTACGTCAAGTGAGCCAACAGGTCAGAGACGATATCATTGCCATTGATGGTATTACTCAGGTGTTTTTGGAAAATGTCAGACCTTTTGAAATTGGCATTGAGGTCAATCAGAATATGTTACGCGAGTATGGTATAACCATTGATCAGATTGCCGCAGCCATCAATAGTAACTCGCTGGATTTATCCGCGGGTAACATCAAAACCAGTGGCGGTGATATTTTACTCAGAACACAAGGACAAGCCTATGGTCAGGAACAGTTTGAGAATATTGTGATTCGCAATCGTGCAGATGGTTCATTGTTGCGATTAGGCGAAATAGCCACCATCAGTGATGGTTTTGAGGAACAAGCTATCTTGAATCGTTTTAATGGTAAAAGGGCAATGGAAATAGAGGTTTATAGTGTGGGGCAGCAAAGTGCCATCGAGGTGGCTGATAAAGTGAAGGCTTATATCAGTGCCGCACAGGCCAAACTGCCACAAAGCGTTCAACTTGATTATTGGCGGGATCGTTCGCAAATAGTGAAAAACCGGCTTAATACCTTGGTCAATAGCGCCATTCAAGGTGGTATTTTGGTGCTGATATTATTGACTTTATTTTTAAGGCCCAAAGTAGCCTTTTGGGTGGTGGTTGGCATCCCTGTTTCATTTATGGGAGCGTTATCCCTGTTGCCACTATTTGACATCACCATCAATATCGTCAGCCTGTTTGCGTTTATTTTGGTACTTGGTATTGTGGTTGATGATGCCATTGTTACCGGTGAAAACATCCATAGTCACATGGAAAGGCATGGAGATGGTTTAAGGGCGGCGATAGAAGGTACACAAGAAGTGGCCACACCAGTTACTTTTGGTATCTTGACTACAGTGGCTGCATTCATTCCTTTGGCATTGATAGAAGGGGGGCGAAGTGTGTTTTTCAAACAGCTGCCCTATGTGGTTATACCTGTATTGTTATTTTCATTGATAGAATCAAAATTTGTCTTACCTGCCCATTTGAAATATATGAAAAAACAAAAAAATGAGATGGGCGCTTTTGGTCGTTTCCAAAAAAGAATTGCCCAAGGATTGGAAAAGTTCATTGTTAGATATTACCAACCGCTTTTGCTGAAGGCGGTGAAAAACAAAACACTTACTTTTACACTTTTTTTAACGGTGGTGGTGCTGGTTTATTCAATGGTGTTTAGTGGTTGGACCCGGTTTATTTTTTTTCCCAGAGTGCCCAGTGAAATTGCACGTGCAACCTTGGTGATGCCAATCGGCACACCATTTGAGTTAACAGATAAGTATGTACAATTGATTACTGAAAAAACCCAAATTCTCAGAGAAAAATACCATAACAAAAGCACCGGTGAAGATTTGATTATCAACATCATGTCCAGTTCCGGTTCTGCTGGAGGTGAAGGCAGCGGGCAATCACACATTGGCAGGGTTATGTTTCAGATGGTGCCACCAGAAAAACGGCAAACGCAAATTTCTAGTGATAAATTGGTTCAGGAATGGCGTGAATTGATTGGTCCCATTCCAGGAGCAGAAGAAATCAATTATCGCGCTGAAATAGGTCGTTCTAGCAATCCCATTGATATCAGGCTCAGTGGACAAAATCTGGATGAATTACAACGCTTTGCCAGCCAGGTAAAATTACAATTACAACAGTATCCAGACGTGTTTGATATCAGTGACTCACTTTCCAATGGTAAAAATCAACTAGAGCTTGAATTAAAACCACAAGGTCAAGTGCTGGGCATTACTTTGAATAGTTTGGCCAGACAAGTCCGGCAAGCCTTTTTTGGTGCGCAAGTACAAAGGATACAGCGTGGTCGTGAAGATATCAGGGTTATGCTTAGATATACGCTGGCTGAACGGAGCACCATCAATACACTTGAAAACTTAATTATCACAGCACCTGATGGCACCCAAATTCCCTTCAATGAGGTTGGGCAAGTGATTTCGGGTAAGAGCCCATCAGTGATCAATCGTTTGGACAGAAAACGCACGGTTAATATCACTGCTGATGTCAATAAAGAAACCATCAATATGGCGGCGGTGAATGCCGAGATGTCTGAATTTTTAGACAAGTTAGTCGGTCCTGTGACAGGTGTTAGCTATGAATTTGGGGGTGAGGCAGAGGAACAAAGAGAGTCTTTTGGTACTTTATTTTATGGGCTGATAGCGGTATTGTTTGTGATCTATGCGCTATTGGCTATCCCCTTTAAATCTTATACACAACCAGCCATTGTGATGTCCATCATTCCGTTCAGTCCTGCAGGTGCTATCATTGGTCATTGGATTATGGGCATGAATTTGACCATACTTAGTTTGATGGGCATGTTGGCCTTGACCGGAGTGGTGGTCAATGATTCATTGGTGTTGGTTGATTATATCAATAAAAAAAGACAACAGGGTATGGCATTGATGGAAGCAGTAACCAAAGCTGGCATGGCTCGTTTCAGACCAGTGTTATTGACTTCTTTAACCACTTTTGTTGGTTTAATGCCATTAATCTTCGAGAAAAGCACACAGGCACAATTTTTGATTCCGATGGCGGTGTCGTTGGGTTTTGGTATCATGTTTGCCACTTTTATGACCTTGTTTTTAATTCCAGTCAATTATTTGCTGTTAGAAGATGGTATCCGAGTAATCAGAAAGTCATTGGGGATGTCCTCTGGTAATCCTTTAGAAAAGAATTATGTAAAGTCTTGATTGATTTTTTGTATGGCCCTTAGACAAGGTGACAGGTAGCTTGCGCCAAATAAGTTGTAATGGTTCAGGTAATGATACAGGTTGTAGATGAGGCGCTTGGTTGGATAAGCATCAGTGAGTGGTCTGACTGACTGGTAAGCCAAATAAAATTCTGAGGAAAAGCCACCAAACATTTCGGTCATGGCAATATCGGCCTCACTGTCCCCAAAATACACTGCAGGATCAATCAGCCAAACATGCTCCTTGTCAAACATCACATTGCCTGACCACAAATCGCCATGCAAAAGGCTGAAATGCGAAATCTGTAGGTTTAACCAGTCAATCTTGATATTTGTCGAGAATCTCGTTGAATTAACGGCTAATCTCCAGATTCTGAATGAGTTCAACCTGAAATTTAAGGCGATATTGCCAAAAGAACTCACCCCAATTTTCACTGATAAGATTTTTTTGAGGATTCATTCCAATGAAATTATCGTATTCAAGTCCACAATATAGATTGGGTTGTGCGTGTAGTTTGGCCATGGCTATACCCAATTGTCTTTCTAATTGTGGCTTGGGTTGAGTGGCATCGATACGAGTAAGAGTTAACTGTTGTTGTTTGACCGTAATGACTTCTGGAACTTTGATGGGAACCTGAGCATGATTAATCCATTGTCCCAATAGTCGCAAACCTTTGGCTTCTGCCAATAATGTTTGCCTATGCGGTGAATGATTGTGTTTGATAAAATAATTCACGACTTGAATACGGACTATTTGTTACCATGTATAGTCTAAATCATCAATCATAAAGCACATGCGCGATTACATCAATTTTTACATCAATGGCCAATGGGTCGTTCCTGAAAACCGCAACAAGCTTGCAGTGATAAACCCTGCAACGGAACAAGTGGCTGGGCAAATTTCCTTGGGTAATGCTGTTGATGTAAATTTGGCCGTTAAAGCCGCAAAAGAGTCGTTTCAATCTTTTTCTAAAACCGGTAAGCAAGAGCGCCTTGATTTGTTGAATGCCATTTGCGTTGAATACAAGAAGCGTTCAGCCGAGATAGCAGCTGCCATCACCGAAGAAATGGGCGCGCCGAGATGGCTCAGTGAATCTAATCAGGCTGCTTCAGGTTATTTACACTTCAAATCAGCCATTAAAGTATTGGAAGATTTTGATTTTGAATTTCAGCAAGAAACTGCACTGATTCGTAAAGAGCCGATTGGAGTATGTGGCTTTATAACACCGTGGAACTGGCCAGTGAATCAGATAGGATGTAAATTGGCTCCAGCTTTGGCAACTGGCTGCACGGTGGTTTGGAAACCATCAGAAGTGGCACCGTTTTCGGCTTATTTATTGATGCAGGTCTTGCATGAGGCTGGTGTGCCTAAAGGCGTGGTCAATATGATCAATGGTGATGGCCCAACTGTGGGTTCGGCCATTTCATCACACCCTGAGATTCAAATGGTGTCATTCACCGGGTCAACCCGAGCTGGCATTGCTGTGGCACAAGATGCCGCATCCAGTATTAAAAGGGTGACTCAAGAACTTGGTGGAAAATCAGCCAACATCATACTCGATGATTTATCAGAGGAGGCTTTTGTTAAAGCAGTTGCTGGTGGCGTGAAAACCATGTGTGTTAACACTGGACAAAACTGTAATGCCCCCAGTCGTATGTTTGTGCCAAAAGCGCGATTGGCAGAAGCTGAACAAATAGTTATCGAGACCATGCAAAAAATTAAGATTGGAAACCCTGATGACGAACAAACTTTTGCAGGTCCAGTGGTTTCTCAAGTGCAATGGGATCGCATTCAAAACCTGATGCAAGAAGGCATCGAGGAAGGGGCTAAAGTGTTGACAGGTGGTTTGGGTAAACCTGAAGGTTTTGATGTAGGTTATTATGTGAAACCGACGGCCTTTACTGAGGTCCAAAATGACATGAAAATTGCTAAAAATGAAATATTTGGTCCAGTATTGTGTTTAATTTCTTATGACAGTGATGAACAAGCCATTAAATTAGCCAATGACAACGATTATGGCTTATCGGGTTATGTATCAGGCCTAAACCAAAACCGTGTTAATCACGTGGCCAATCAACTCAGAGCAGGTATGATTCATCTCAATGGTGCTCAAATGGATCGTACCGCACCTTTTGGTGGATACAAACATTCTGGTAATGGTCGAGAACGCGGGCCACAAGGGTTTGAAGAATTTTTGGAAACCAAAGCCTTATTAGGTACGGGATAAAAAATGAAATTAGCGCAAGTCATCCTCAGTAACATGCCTAATAACCGCAGCCCGTTGAGTTGGGTGGTGTTTATTTTAATCTTATTGGTGATGATTCCAATTTTGTTATTGATGATCATCCTGATCCCGCTAATGCTGATCATAAACATGATCAAATTAAAATTTTTCCCCAATAAAACTCCCAAAAATTTTATCACGCCATTTGGTTTTGCCCGTTATTCACAAGTGGACAGAACGGTGTTGAATTATCCTTGGCATGATATTGAGAAAGCTGAAATATGGAATCAGGAGGGTGATACTTTTCCGGTGATTTTCCTGCGTTCAGGCGAACCTGTGAGATTGAAAGGCATCACTTCAGAGCAGATCAAGACATTATGTACGCAACATGGCATCATGTTCTATGAAGAAGTGGTGATTGTGCAGGATGTTTAAACTATTTTTTTTACAATGAAAGAAGGAACAAAAATCAAAAAGGCAGAGCGGGTTCGAGTTTTTAGGCGCAGTTTTAGTAGTGTACCAATGACCTATCAGTTGACTGTCAAACCTGTTGGAACGGATGATGTTTCAGGTACAGTTGAAGTTGAAATCACTCAAATTTTGTTCCGTAAAAAAAACCTAATAAACCCATTGCAAATAAACAATGTAATCAAGGCCACTTTGTGGGATACTTTTATGGATGTTTACATTAGGCCTGACAGTGATGTGATTATCGAGAAACCGCAAAGAAGCATCAGCGCTAAGCCTTTGATTGTGGGTTTAATTGTGACAGTCATAGCTTTGGTATCGGTATTGATGTTTTTGGCTTTTCTTAAATAAATCCATCATGTTTTTTGCTATATAATCATACTCATCAATAAACAACCAGTTCATGACTTATCTGACTACATACTTTGACGCATTATGGGTTCTTACCCTGGAGGCAGCTCCTTGGCTGGTGCTGGGTTTGGTCATCGGCGGTTTGTTCAAAAGCCTGATTCCCACAGCATTCCTAAATAAACATTTGACCAAGCCAGGCCTGGGTTCGATCATCAAAGCAGCTGTTCTTGGCGCCCCATTACCGCTGTGTTCATGTGGTGTGATTCCCGCTGCGATGGGTCTTCGTCAGGCTGGTGCTTCTAAACCGGCCACGACTTCCTTTTTGGTCTCAACACCTGAAACGGGTGTGGATTCTATCAGTATCAGTTATGCCATGCTGGGACCTTTTATGGCCATTATCAGGCCAATAGCGGCTTTGTTTTCCGCATTGGTTACCGGTCTTTTGGTGTTGTTCTTCGCTAAAGAGGATGTCATCCAGGCAGAGCCTGTTAAATCGTGCTGTGGTAGTAAACAAGCAAAGAACATGCCTGAAGCTCAAGCGACTACATGGGTGAATGAATCAGTTGCAGGTATTAAGTATGCCTTCGATGATTTACTGCAAAGCATTTTGAAGTGGTTGGTGATTGGTCTGCTCTTTGCCGCAGCTGTTCAAGCATTTGTACCGGAAGACTGGTTGTTACAATGGGGTAATGGCTGGGTGTCTATGGTGGTGATGTTGTTTGTAGGTATTCCGATGTACGTGTGTGCCACAGGTTCAACACCCATCGCAGCAGGCTTTTTAATGGCGGGCATTTCACCCGGTGCTGTTTTGGTATATTTATTGGCGGGACCTGCCACTAATATGGCCACTCTTGGAGTGGTCAGAGCTCAGATGGGAAAACGGACCATGTGGCTGTATTTGTTGGGCATTGTCATCAGTGCTTTGTTTATGGGTATGGTGGCCAATGTTTTGGCTGATCAATTCCAGTTCAATGCCAGCAACAGTCATGTACATGAAATGATTTCTTTTGTCATACAACTGTTAAGTTTCCTGTTGTTGCTGTTTTACGCAGTAAAACCCATATTGGCAAAAAAAACCATTAAAGAATCTGAAAGTTGTTGTCATACGGAGTAAGTTATGAATTTTTTTCAACTCATTGTTTGTGTGTTTTTGTTAACAGCTTGTAATCATCAGCAAAACCTGAAAAATAACGATGAAGCTTCAGCATTGAAAGTGATGCAAAAACATCTGGCTGCAGTTTCAAACAAAGACTTGTCGATTTTGCAGCAAACGCTGTCACCTGATGGCCAAATGCAATTGATTCTGCCACAAACTGAAATCATTAGTGGTGTTGAAGGGTTTATGCAGTTTCATAAAGATTGGTTCGCTCAACCCGGTTGGACTTTTGAAACTAAAATTTTAAACAGTGAAGTGGGAGAAAATTTAGCCATGATGGTGGTTGAAATAATTTACCGGGAAGCAGAACGTGATGGTAAGCCCTATTTCAATCGCATGATTGTCAGTTATGATTTGAAAAAGATAAATCATCAATGGTATGTCATCAAAGATCATGCCAGTTCGATAAAAAAATCAACGGATTCTGAATCTTAAATGAGGAATAAAATATTGGCTTAAGCGTCTGTGTTGCCGCATCATCGTTAATAAGCTTTTCTGTTGTTGCCTGTTTTGCAGCGTTGTGGGAAGATAGTTTAATCACAAAATAAAAGAAAAGGTAAGGGGTGTTGTAGATGTGGCCAGTGACGAAAAAATCTGTTTACTATTCTGGCTTATTGTTGCTGTGTTTGCTCTGTTCTCGTCAGTTATGGGCTCAAACCAATCCTTCTATAGCTGATTTGATTCAGCAGTGTCAGTCATTAGAGGATGATAAACCCCAGGAAGCCATTGAAATTGCCAAGTCTGTTATTGAGAAGATTGATCAATCCAATAACCCCGTCGCTTATGGGCAAGCCCTCGGATGTATAGGCTGGTCTTATGCTGTGCTGGATCAATTTGATCAATCAAGGCAAAAGGCCTTTCAATTGGAGAAACTGGCCTCTGGTTTAAATGAGTCTGCACATAGGGTAACTTTACAAAGAAGAGCCGGCAGTATTTTTCATCGTTTGGGTGATCGCATCAATGCCACTGAAAATTATCAAGCGGCCATGCTGATGGCTCAAAAACTGGGTCTAGAAAAGGAACAAATACCGTTATTGGTCAACTTGGGCGTACTGAACTCGGAAATCAGGGCTCATCAAAAAGCCATTGATAATTATTACCAGGCATTGGCGTTAATGGAAAGAATCGATGACTTTAATTACCATGCGCCAGTGTTATTCAATCTTGCTGTAACCTTAAGTGGTCAAAACAGGTACCAAGAGGCATTGGACACCTACCAAAAAGTTGAAGCACAAATCAACGAACATTGGCCTGTCCAAAGAGTTGCTCAGGTTTATTTTGGTTTAGCAACCGTTTATGCCGGGCTTGAACAAAAAGAAAAGGCCCAATCATATATAGAAAAAGTTCAAAGCCTGCTGGGACCTGATGCAGAGCGAAATTTATTTTACTACGGGTTTGTGGTTTTTAAAGCGCTGGAAGCTGTAAAAAATGGTCATAATGAAGGTGCGCTTCAGATTGCCAATGAAGCCACGGATTATTATTTTTCAACAGATAACCAACAGTTGCTTACTTCAACCAACACCCCTTTAAATGTGTTGGCATCGTTATATGAGGAATTGGGCGAGCCAGAAAAAGCCATAAAAATTCATAAAGCAGCCAGAAGTCTTGAACAACAATTTCAGGACAGTTTTAATCGCAAAACCATGTCACAGATGCAAGCACGTTTAGATGACTTGCAGCGCAATGAAGAACTGGCGGTCTTGAAAGCACAAAATCAACAAAATGAGAGGGCTTTGGATAAAACCTCCTATCAACGCAGTATTATGATCATCACTATTGTCTTTTTGTTGATTATTTTGTCGATGATATTATTTTGGCAGCAGCATTCAAAGAGGCAATTGATCAAGTTAACAACCACCGATCCGTTGACTGGCACCAAAAATCGTCGGGGTATTGCTATGTGGAATCAGAGTTATACTTTTTCAACTGGAGGCAAAGATCGATATTTGTGGTTGATTGATATTGATAACTTCAGAAAACTGAATGATGAAATAGGCCATGATGTGGGTGACACAGCACTGAAAACACTGGCTGATGAATTGAGAAAATTCGAAACGACTGGTCGTTGCCTGGGACGCTGGGGGGGTGAGGAGTTTCTGCTGATAACCCAGGATCTGGATCGTGCACAATTAAACGATTTTGCTCAAGAGATATTGGCGACCATTGCCGCTACCGAAATTGTTCATGGGATGCATCGTTTCAGTTTGCAGGCCTCTATTGGGGTAAGTTGCATCAGGGATAACAATGAATATATGTGGAACCGGGCTGTTTCACAGGCTGATAAAGCTTTGTATGTGGCAAAAGAAAGAGGCCGTAATTGTATGGTTGTTGCCACGGATTTTTAATTTGAAGAATCAACAAAACCATCGTATGCAGCATCACCTTATTTCTCCAAAAAGTAATCCGCTTGAACTGGTGTTTTTATTGGCCATGTTTACGTCTATTGGAGCTTTGACGATTGATTTACAGTTACCTGCCATGCCTCTGATTTTACAATCTTTTGGTCTGAGTGAAGCGAATAAACAACAGTGGATAATCACTGCATATATGTTTGGTTTTGCCACCGCACAAATTTTTTATGGACCGGTAGCAGACAGCGTAGGTCGTCGGCCGGTGTTATTGTTTGGTTTGGTGCTTTACACACTGGCATCATTGATGTGTATATTTGCTGACTCTTATGTATGGTTTCTGGCTGCCAGGGGGCTACAAGGTGTTGGTGCTGCGGCTTGCAGAATTATGGTAAATACCATTACCCGCGATTTTTATGCGGGTAATGAGATGGCCAAAGTAACTTCATTGGTGATGATGATTTTTATTATGGTGCCAGTTTTCGCACCCAGCTTTGGGTATCTGATAATGAGTATGGGTGTTTGGCAAAATATTCTGTATGTTTACGTTGGGTTTGGTTTGTTGGTTCTGTTGTGGACATTCTTCAGATTACCTGAATCACTAAGTGCTGAAAATAAAAGACCGTTAGAAATGCGCCGCATCAAAATAGCCTTTATCAAAGTGGTCAGGGAACCGGTTTCTATGGCTTTTGCTGTTGTCAGTGGCATCATCTTCAGTGGATTTATGGCCTATTTGAACAGTGCAGAACAAATGTATTCAGATATTTATCAAGTCGGACATTTATTTCCTTATCTATTCGGGGTCATTGCTTTGTTTTTTGGTGTGGCGGCATTTTTAAATGCCAAAGTTGTTATGAAATTGGGGGCTTTGGTGGTTACACGATGGGCTTTACTGATTATGGTTATTTGCAATCTGTTACTTTTATTAGTGACTCTGGTCTTTGGAGGCATTCCTCCCTTGTGGTTTCTGGTACTGATGTTAATTATTATCAATATCTGTATAGGTATGGCTTATGGTAATTTGATGGCTATTGCCATGTATCCTTTAGGTAAACAAGCTGGCATGGGATCATCAGTGATTGGTGTGGTTTCAGCTGTTTTGGCTTCGGTCTTGGGGATTTTAATATCACAACAGCTTTCAACCACAATTTATCCAGTCGCCATTGGATTTTTTGTGACTTCCTTATTGGCTTTATTTTTGGTTTTTAAATATTCCAACCGTGTTGTCATGCATTAAGAAACTGACTTTCTAAGGCAGTTGCTCGATTTGTGAACAAAGTTTGAAAAGTTTAAAATAAGCCACTTAGTGTTCAAAAGCTGGCTAATAACAGGCTCGGTTTGTTGTTTTAACGTCTTGCCGAAAGGAATAAAGACAAAATATAAAAGACCAAATAGCCGTGTATTGGACTTCGGTTTTTTCATTTATTGGCGCATTACTAACTCTTTTGCCACAATTGCCCAGAATCAAGCAAAGGTCTCTTTTCTTCATGTTTGTTGTTTTTTACTCATAAGTAACAATTTTTGAGCTTCTTTTACAGTGACAGGATAACTGAGGTAGTAGCCTTGAAAGGCATCAATGTGTAGTTGTTGCATGGCCTCTAATTGTCCTTTGTCTTCAATGCCTTCAATCACAACTTTTTTGTCCAGTCGATGGCACAAAGGTACCAATGATTTAAGGATTTCCAAGTTGATTTCCTGGTTCTTTTTATCAGCAACAAAAGAGCGATCAAATTTAATCACATCAGATGGAAAAGCCTTCAGGTAGTTTAAAGAGGAATAACCTGTCCCAAAATCATCGATGGCAATATGTGTACCTAATTTACTTAATTCTGTCAGGGTGTTTTTGCCACTTTCTATGTTGTGCATAGCGGTATTTTCAGTAATTTCCAAAGTGAGGTTGCTGGGTTTGACTTTTTCTGTTGCTAGACAGTTTTTAATGTGCGCAACCAAGTTGCCATTTTGCACTGTTTCAGCGGAGACATTTACTGTGATTTTTGCTGATCCAGGATTAATGAATTGCCATGCTCTGATTTGTTTGATGGCTTGTCGAGCAACCCAGTGATCTAATTCAATCATCAAACCCAAATCTTGGACTAATGTCAGAAAAGCATTGGGAGTAAGTAACCCCTTTTTAGGATGATTCCAACGGATTAATGCTTCAAAACACAAAATGGTATTGGTTGTGGACCAGATCGGCTGGTAATAAATTTCAAATTGGTCTCGTTTGAATGCGGCCCTTAATTCGTTTTCGAATATCAGGTCGGTATTCAGAGACAAGCGAATACCTGGCTGATAAATCTGGTGTTGTTTTCCACCTGTTTGTTTTGCCAGCTGTAAGGCTTGGCTGGCTTGATGTAATAGGGTATCTATGCTGGTGTTGGGTGTGATTTCGGTGCTACCTGCGCTCACTTCAAGGTGGTAGGTCTTGTTCTTGATTTTCAAAGGTCGAGAGAATGAGCGGCGTAATTTTTGTACCTTTTCCAATTGTTCATCGCCATAGCCGCTAGATATAATAACAAAAACATCACCGTGTAAACGACCAAAAAAACGATATCCACCGATACAAAGAAATTCGAGTCGTTTAGCTAAAGTGGTGATAATTTCATCCCCCTTTTTAATACCCTCGGCATCATTAAACCTTTGCATTTGGTCAATCCCCATCAGGGTTAAAGTTAGTCGATTCAAAGGTTGTGCCATTTGTTGCCAGGTTTGCAAATGTTTATGCAAAGCCCTCTGTCCAGGTAAACCAGTCAGTCCATCAGTCTGGTTCAAGTTTTGAAGTTTTTCAAAAGATTGCTGCCTTCGCATGCGCTCAACTTCTAGTAACCAAACCACCAATCCCACACCAATAAAAGGGTAGATCAACAACTCAAACAAACCATGATATGGCGCTAGAATCAATAAAACTGCGCTTTCACCAAAAATATAGTTTTCAAGGGTCAACCACCCCAGAAAGGCCATCTCAAAGCCATAAACAAAAAAACCGATTGTGACCAGCTTTTTACCTAATAATGGATTGGCGTCTGCTCTCAATATATAGATGGCTGTACCAAAGCAAGCCAGGCCAGCAATCACATAACGCAAACCAATTCGCACTAAATATCTTAAGTTGGCATCTGCGGATGAGTCCGTCCAGTTTTTAAAAAGAGTTATGCTGGCCGCAATGAGTATGCAAATAACCAGTACCCTGAACAAAATTTTATTGGTGATGTTGGCGCCTCTTACCAGGGATATGGTTCCAGTCATCAAAAAAGCAATTTGTAAATAACCTGCCAGTGATACTAAAAATAAAATGCCCAAACGAAGCCAGGAAGAAGGATCCAGTTGGAGAGTTGAAAGTTGTAAGCTGATATAAACAGCAATAAGGTATAGGTTTAAACAGAAAAAGCTGATTGACCAATAAAACAGGTAATTCCGTTGATACAGTTTGGCAAAATGCAACAATAACCAGCCAATCAGTACGGAACTGATGGCTTGAAAAATAAGTGTGACACTAAAGAAATCCCCCATAGGTGCTAAGGTATAAACAATTTATTGTTTGGTTTATTCTTGTAATAAGTCAACACTGAAGCTCCTTTATGACTGTTGATGTTGCTTTCATGGCTCATCTCCGATTGTTTGTTTAACGATTTTGTCAATTTGCTGAATGGCAATGTGGTGATAGCCTGGGCGTGCTTTTTGATAAATGTTTGTGGCCAAATTAATCAGTTCGCCTTGTTTCATCATCGCCTCATATAAAGGCTTGATCAGTTTAACACGACCTATGTGAGTGAGGTAGTCAATTAACCTTGGATAAGCAATTTCATATCGATTATTTATCGCAATTAACAACCAATCATGGGAAATTTCACTGTTGGTACTGTGGGTAAGGTCAAAAGCTTGATCTAATTCCTGCAATTGAACAAATGTGAGTTGAACCGGTAAGGATCTGAGAAAATGTAGCCATTCTTGTGTAGTCCATTGCGAAGTATCTATGTTTTTTGCCCTAACTTTGCCGCTGGTCCACTTATCGGCAATATCGCTGATAACCGCAAAACGTTGAGTCTTTGGCGGGTTGAAAAAAACTGGCATTGCTGGCTGGTGTAACCATGTATGGATTTGCTCTGTTGTTACCGTATTGGGATACCTGTCCATAAGATTTTCTTTTAAAAATGTAACAAAATCTTCGGTGGAAATACTCTGGAAAGCAAAATGATCAAAATATTGATTGAGGAATCGATCAAAATGTTCTCTGCCAAACTGTTGTTCCAACCACTCAAGAAAAAAACGGCCCTTGTCATAAGCCACACTGCTGAAAAAATCATCAGGATCATTGGTCTTGCTGGTGTTGACCAATTTTTGCATGTTGTTGTCCAACTGTTGCATTTCAGCCAACATGGCATCATAGATAAGCGTGGCTTCCATCATCATACGATCCCTGCCATATACAGCCTCCACAATCCGGGACTCAAGGTATGAAGTAAATCCTTCGTTTAACCAGGCATCTTGCCACAAAGCATTGGTGACCAGATTACCAGACCAGGAATGTGCCAGCTCATGAGCTATTAATGAATCAAGTGAACGGTCGCCAGCGATGATGGTGGGTGTAATGTGAGAAAGCTTGGGGTTTTCCATGCCACCAAAGGGGAAACTGGGTGGTAGCACCAACAGATCATATTGTCCCCAGCGATATTCTCCATAAATGGCTTCTGTGACAGAAATCATCTCTTCGGTGGCGGCAAATTCATAAGCTGCATCTGATAATAGTTGTTGTTGGGCAAATACAGTCACATGGTCACTGATCTTTTTGTATTGAATGTCACCAGCGGCAATCGCAATCAAATAAGCCGGGATGGCCTGTTGCATCGAAAAAGTATGTAAACCATCAACTGCTTGTTGTGTGTTGTTGTCAGCACTCATGACTACCCTCAAGTTAGGTTTGACTTGGATTTTTGCGTTGTAGGTTATCCTCACCGAAGGTGTGTCTTGAATGGGGATCCAGCTTCTGGCATGAATGGCTTGGGACTGTGAAAAAAGATAGGGATGCTGACCATGGGTTTGTGCAGGACTTAGCCATTGTAGCCCTGATGCTTGTGGTGAAGTTTGGTAATAGATCTTGATTGGCGAATGATCCTCAGGGATGTTGATGATTAATTCAGTTCCCAAACCAGCTATGCTATCCCCTTTATTCCAGTTTAACTTGTTGTGTTTTTGTTCATAGAGCGGTTCAACCCGTTTAATTTTCAGTTCCCGTGTGTCAAGCACCAAACGCTTGGCGTCAGGGTTGATAACATCGTAATGGACTACTACAAATCCTTCCAAAATGAGTTGTTTAAAGTTGACTTCCAAATTAAGGTCCAGGTGTTTTATTTTGACTTCATCGTGTCTTGAAAAGGAAAATACATCAGGGCGGTGTGCATTCATCTGTGACAAAGTCTCTGGGTTTATCTGAGTGTTTGGTAAAGGTTTGTTGGATTGGTACTGACAAGCAGTGACGGCCAACAACACAAACAGAAATAAAATTGCTCGCATGATGTGTGGTAATGACAAAGTCATTATATTAACTGAATGGAACAGAAAAACAACCGGAATGTTGGGATAAGTAAAGGTGGAAAATGGCGGAGCGGACGGGACTCGAACCCGCGACCCCCGGCGTGACAGGCCGGTATTCTAACCAACTGAACTACCGCTCCGCAGGGTGTTCATTTTACAAAGAGCGCGCATTCTATAATAAAAATATTTCAATGTGTTAATTTTATTCAATGTTTCATGAAAAAATTTTAAACCAGAGACCATGCAAACTTGAGAATATGGCGTAAGGAGCATTAAAATCATTCAGTCAGAAAAGGTTAGGTTGTTTCAAAATTATATCTACCTAAGTCAACAAAACTGTGTCAGACTTAAAACCGAATTTCTTGACATTTATCAGTCGCTTGTACCACACTCCTTAGCAATATAGATTTTTGGAAACTATCAATGAACGGTCATGCATTAAATCCTATTTTGTGCTTAATATTTTTGATTCTCTTGTCATGTGGGGGGGGTACAAACGAAGTTGATGACCAAAGCATAATCAGTGCTAAAAAAGTAAAAGGCAGTGAGGAGTCAAATAGAACGCATGAACAATTATCCAAGTATAAGTCTGAGGAGAGTATTTGTGATGTTATCGATCAAAAGAAATTGATCGAGATGTTTAACATCAGCACAAAATTGAATCAAACCACACACGAAACGAATGGAAATTTTACCTGTGACTTGTTTTGGGATCTTACAAGAGAAACTTTGGTGTCTAAACAGCTGTTGATGAATGATTTAAAAAGTAAAGGAAAACTGGATCAAGCAGCATCAAGGAGATTGCGTCATGGCAGTGGTGAGTTAGCGATATCTATAATTGATTTGGAACTCTTGACCAACAAAATGACTCCTAAACCAAGTGTGCAGCAATTATTCGAATGGTCAAAACCACAAAATATTCAAAATCAAGATGTTGATGACTTGGGTGATGCGGCATATTGGTCGCCAATTCGAAATGCTATGCTTTCTATTTTCATTCATGACCATGAAATTGTAATCATGCCAAAGATTGGCAATACGCTTGATGAAGACTTTGAAAATGCAATCAAGGTTTTTAAATTATTAAATCTTTAAAGGTTTGTTATTCCTATATTCTTAATTTTCACTGTGTTTTCACAAGGTTAATTCATCAAACATTTCCGTGAAAGCTATTCAATTTGATTTGGCTAAGTGGTTGGTTATTCAAATTGCTATATGCACCAGTGGGCATGTGGATGATTCAATGGTAGAATATGCGCCCGATTTGATAACAAACAACAGGCCGACCGGCTGGAGATGTGATGACTGAAAACAATAGACCACTACCTACTGAGTTTTTTGCTGATTGGAAAGAAAGAGAGGCGCTGGCCGAAGGCATGATTCCTTTGATTGGCAGATTATATCGCCGCAGAAATGTGTCCTTGTATATGTACGGCAAGCGCATGATTAATCAATCTGTTACAGATTTAATGAAAGCCCATCGCTTTGTTCGTCAGGTTGAGGCCAATGAACTGAGTGAATATGAAACTTTTCCTTTCATCAAAGCCATTTCTGAATTGCCTCTTGGTCCTGCACATATTGATGTAGGTAAAATGGTTTATCGTTATTTTAAGAACAACAGCTACAGTGACATTGCTCAGTCAGATGTTGATGCTTATGTGAAACAGGAGTTGGCTCATTTAATTGATTCAGATGCCAAGCCATTAGACAAACCACAAGACGTGGTCTTGTATGGTTTTGGCCGTATTGGTCGTTTGGTCGCCCGATTGCTGGTAGATAAAACAGGTGGCGGAGACGTGCTGGTTTTACGAGCCATCGTGATTCGTAAAAGCAAAAGTGATAATGATTTGGAAAAGCGTGCTGCCTTGTTGAGAAAAGATTCAGTGCATGGCAAATTCAATGGCACCATCCGGGTTTTGCATGAACAAAACAAATTAGTCATCAATGGTAATGAAGTACAAATCATTTATGCCAACTCACCGGCTGATATTGATTACACAGAATATGGCATCAATGATGCTTTGATTGTTGACAATACCGGTGTATGGAAAGATGAGGATGGTTTGCGAGGACATTTACGCCCTGGCGCTTCTAAAGTGTTATTAACTGCACCCGCTCAAGGCGACATTCCAAACATCGTTTATGGAATCAACCATGATTTAATCACACCTGATAAAGAAGTGATTTGCGCAGCCTCTTGTACCACCAATGCGATTGTGCCGGTATTGAAATGTCTGGATGAAGAATATGGTATCAAACATGGTCATATTGAAACAGTTCATGCCTACACCAATGATCAAAATCTGATTGATAACTACCACAACAAAGACCGTCGAGGCCGCAGTGCCGCTTTGAATATGGTTTTAACTTCAACAGGTGCTGCAAAAGCAGTCGCGAAGGTGTTGCCAGAATTGGCAGGCAAATTAACTGGTAATGCCATCAGGGTCCCTACCCCCAATGTTTCAATGGCTATACTGAATATTCAGTTGGGCAAAAACACCACTACCGAAGAATTGAATGAGTTTCTAAGGTACAAGTCATTGCATTCAAGGTTGCAGCAACAAATTGGTTACACCATTTCAACTGAAGCGGTTTCAACTGATTTTGTGGGTTCAAGACAAGCTTGTGTAATTGATTCACAAGCAACCATTGTTGAAGATGATCATGTAGTGCTTTACTGCTGGTATGACAATGAGTTTGGCTACTCTTGTCAGGTTTTACGTTGTTTGGAAAAATTTGCTGGCGTAAACTGGCCTGCATATCCAAGCAATTAAACGTGGTTTTTGAACTGAGTCAAAAGGCAGCATCGAGCTGCCTTCTTTTTATTTGAATCGGTGACATTATTTGCCACATAAATGATTCTCGAAGATTTGTTTATCTCCAGTGAAATTTTTCTGATAAGATGGTTTATACCAGATGGTCTGAGTTGACTTGTAAACATTGTTGACAAATGTCTGCTTGTAAGTCTTTGGTTATCAGGATATTTTGTGCTTAATTATTAACTAATCAGGAATTATTCAATGTCTGGAATCTTCGATTTAATCAAAAACAGTATAGGGCAACGTGAAGTAGAACAAGTGAGTCGTGAAGTTGGTGGTAACCAAGATGCCACGCAAAGGGCTATTGCTGCCGCCATTCCTTTACTGTTGTCTGCGCTACAAAAAAATGCGAAATCCCGTAGTGGAGCTGAGTCTCTGGCCAATGCACTGGAGCGTGATCATGATGGTGGTATATTGGGAAATCTGGGTTCAATCCTGGGTCAAAGTAATACCCAGTCAATGGGAGAAAAAATCCTGGGCCATGTACTTGGCAGTAGGCAGGATAACGTGTCAACACAGTTAGGAAAAGCAACAGGGTTGAGTTCAGCAGATGTAACCAAAATACTTGCCAATTTGGCTCCGGTCGTTATGGGCGCTGTTGGAAAAGCTAAACAACAAAACAATTTAGATGCCTCAGGGTTACAAGACTTGTTAGGTTTGGAGCGAAAAACCATTAAAAAACAACAACCCAATTTAAGCTTTTTGGAAAAAGCTCTCGATGGCGACGGCGATGGTGATGTCGATTTGTCCGATGTGTTAAAACAGGGTTCAGGATTATTGAAAGGTTTTTTTAGCTGAATCAATCATGTTGTGATTTAGGGTTCACTACTTTCAAGTCTATTTCTATGTACCACAATCAACACATTTTTTGGTTGTGGTTTTCCTTGCAAATGATTGTTTTGTCATGTAATTTAATACCATGGTTTGGGGGTTATGTAAAACTGATCCCAAGTTTGAAAAGGTGTGAACGGTGTTTTGGAAAACTGTAATCGCATCAATATTTACTGAACAATGTAATGAACAAAACACAAATACTTAAAGAATGTATCGTTATTTTTGATAAACACATCCTGGTAGCTCTCAAGGAATCGATGAGCCTAAGCCTGAATGAATTATTCAGGAAAGCACAACAAGCCACTTCAAATCAACAGGAACAGGTCCTGTTTAATCAATATCGACAATTAAAATCAGGGGCCAAAAATTTATCCAGCCACTTAAGGAGCAAGATAAAATCCATGCCAGATTTTATCTCTCAGGAAGTTAATAAGTCCGATTCTAAAATGTCCTTGTCTTTGGTTGAAGATGAAGAACTGGCCATTTCTTTGGCTTTGACACAAATGGATTCAAACTTTGAAGTGGTCAGTCATGCTGAGTTATATACGCTTGAAAAAAGGATGAATGTCATTTTTGGTAATGAAAAAATTGATAAAACCAATATGCCATTTTCACCGGCTTCAATTGTCTGGTTGTTCAGCCATGTTTTTAAGCAGATTGATTTTGATGTAGAGGTAAAAACGCTGATTATTGACCATTTAATTAAGGAATTTGGTAAGTCAATCAACAAAACCTATCACCAAATTAACGATGTATTTATAAAGGCTGGAATATTGCCCAACATTCAGCCAGAAATCATTAAACCTAAAGCTGCTAATAACGAAAAGCTGTCTAGTAAAACAGTTGATAGCAGAGAGCCAGTGAATGAGGCTGAGGAACAAAATGCACCACAAGTATCACTAAATCAGCAAAAAACTGAAACCGGTAAAGTTGAATATCAAGGTGATGTGCAACGCAGGCAATACGACCCAGAAAGCAAAGACATGCTTGAGAACATCTTTAATTTGCTATCCCCTAAAGGTCAACTGGTGAAAGGGGGACCATCTGCACAAGTGATAAAAGACACCGATTTTGATCAGGCTTTGTCACAAATTGCTAAAGAATCCGGAGTGGTGGCAACCAGTAATAATATTCAAAACCTGAAAGATATGTTGGCCGATCAGGTCAGAAACATAACGGGCAATTATTATCCTGAATTAACAGAAAAACAAAATAAAACCCTCGATTTAATGGGTATGGTTTATGATGAAATTATCAAAGATGAAAGTATTGATACCAATATCAGATCATCTTTCAATGCCATCAATGTGCCTTTGCTTCGGACCGCTATTAGTGATGAAAGTTTTTTCATAGACACTGAACATCCAGCTCGCCGCTTTATGGAATTGCTGGTAGAGTCCTCTCAGCAGTGGCATGGAACCAATGTTATTAAACAAATTCATCAATACAGTGACACGGCCGCAAAATCTTTTGATGGTACAACTGGTGCATTTGTAAAGGCATTAAAAGAACTCTCTGATTACTTGAGCGTAACTAAAAATCGAGCAGTTCGGGCCGAGAAAAAATGGATAAGCGCAGCGCAAGGTAAAGAAAAAATGGATTTGACCAAAGCCGAGGTTGAATCACATTTAACAGAGATTCTGGAGGGTTGTGATGTTAAGTTTGTTAAAGACATCATCAATCATGTCTGGCGTGATTCATTAACCTTAACTTTATTACGAGAAGGTAAGGAGTCTGAACAATGGCAGAAAAAAATTCAATCGGCAAAAACCATCTCATTAATTGGCAACAAACAAAAATTTGCTGAATTAACAGGTCCTGAGAAAATCAGTGCCATTCATCATTTAGATAAAACCATGGATGAATTGGGCTTTTCAAAAAGGGATCGATTGGCTACAAAAGATAACATCCATACATGCTTGGGATGGCAGGAAAGTGATGAGAGTAAGGATACAGATAAACCTAAACTGAAAAAAGTGCTTTCAATTGATGAAGTTGCCAAGTCTGAAGAAATTGAAACCGAAAACAAAAAAATAGAAGAGATCAGAGAATTAACAGATGAAGAACGTGCTATGAAGGAGCGTGTTGTGAATTTGCCTTATGGAACATTGTTTGATTTTATTATCAACCAACAAAATGAAACATTAAGAAGAAAGTTAAGTTGGGTGAGTACCATGAGTGAAAGTGCTTTGTTTGTAGATTTGTTGGGGAGACATCCTCATAAAATGAAATTACAACGGTTGGCTATAGATTTGTGTAGAAAAAACATCATCAAGGTTGAGTTACCTCAAGGTGGATATTTTAAAAACGCATTGACTAAAATAATGAATAAATTAAAAAAAATGGCCGCCTGATTTGGGGTAGTAAATGGTTGAAAAAAGATTAAATAAAAGGGTTAACCCTCCAGATGGTTCAGTTGTCATAAATCAACTAGAAGGAAAAGTTTTAGGCAAGATTGTTGATGTGTCAGCAGGGGGTTTTTTATTAGCGGGTCGGGAAAAATTTTGTTCAGGAATGATTTTTCAACTCAATCTAGTTATTGCCATGAAGTCAAAGATTAGTTTGTCTGTGGGTGCAGAGTGCATTTGGTCTGACCCCCAAGCCAGTGGTCTGACTTTTGGGGGGTTTCAGATTATTGATATTTCAGATGGTGATAGGGATAAACTTAATACAGCCATCAATAAACTGGATCATTGACTTGAAGCCAACAAACCATTGATGTTTATGATATCTTGTTGTTCCAGAATACCTGCAGCTCTTTTCAAACGCAGAATATTCATTAGGTAATCGTGCTTGGCTCTTGAGTAATCTCTTTGCGCCTGATAAAGGCTTCTTTGCGAATTCAATACTTCTACAATGTTTCTGGTCCCTACCTCAAAACCGGCTGCAGTCGCTTCTTCTGCGCTTTTAGCAGAAACCACGGCCAACTGTCTGGCTTGAACGGAACTCCAACCTGCTTCTACATTGTGTAGCGAATTTCTGACATTCCTCACTGTGGAAAATGTGGTTTGATCAAGATTTTCCATGGCAGCCTGGTACTGCAGTTTAGCTTGACGGGTCAGGGAAGAGGTGCGACCACCTGAAAAGATTGGTACATTAACATTCAGTGAAATTGAATTTGAATCTCTTTGACTGTCTGGAAATTGTGTCACAACTGGTGATCCATTAGGGTCAGGTGATGGTTGTATAAAAGTTGTGCCTTTGGAATTGTTCGACGACAAGCTGGCTGTCAGGCCGACAGTGGGGTAATGTCCGGACCTTTGCTTATCGGCTGTGTAATCAGCAAGCTCAGCATCAATCCGAGCTACGCCCAAGTCAGGGTTATTAGACAATGCTAGTTTTTCCCAGCTTTGGATGTCTTGTTCTGATAACGTAATTTCTTCAATATTTTCAGGGAGTGCATCTAGTTGAGTGTAATGAGAACGGGTGATTTCAAATAAAGCCTCTCTGGAGTCATCCAACTGATTTCTTGCATTAATAACGCTGGCCCTGGAGCCATCATATTGTGCACGTGCTTCGTGAACATCAGTAATGGCGGCAAGACCTACTTCATACCTTTGTTCTGCTTGCTCCAATTGTCTTTGGATGGCTTTTTCTTCAGATTCAGCGAATTTCACAGCGTCGATATTAGTAAGTACATCAAAGTAGCTTTGGGCCAGCCTTATTAGAAAATCCTGTTCCGCTTTGTCAAATTGTGCCATTCCTTTTGCCTTTTGCAAATCTGCCTGTTTTAGGCCAATAAAGTTGGCATGATCATAAATAGATTGGCTCAAATTAATTGTCCAGCCATCAGATTCAGACTTGGGAGGATTACTGGTGGAGCCATCACTGTATTCAGTTTTTGAATCTGATTCTGACTTAGACCAGGAACCGCTGACTTGCGGCAAAAAGTTGGCAAATGCCTGTTTCTTGTTTTCTTCAGTTGCTTGTTGGTTGAATTTAGCAGCTTTTAATTGTGGATCTTTTTCCAGTGCTACATTTAAGACATCTACCAGGTTTTCTGCTCCGACAGTACCTGCTGCCAAAGTGCTTAATAAAATGATTTTTTTCATAGTTTATTTATAGTTCAAATTTGTTTGGTTGATTTTTTCTGACCAGTTTACCCACCACGGTATCAAAGTAAGATGTAAAGACAGCCTGAGACTGGTACATTCTTGCTTCCATAATGGGATCATTGCCAACTATGGCAAAGACCTGACCATCGGTCTTCAACCAGTTAAAGACTTCTGCAGGAACTTCATTGACTGATCCGGTAAAAACAACGCGGTCATACTTTTGATTGGGTTCGAATTCATAAAAATCCACAGTTTCCAGTCGGACATTGCTTATTTGGTGTTCATCTAATTTTTGCTTGGCCGCTTCAGTGAAATCCTGGAAAAGTTCAATGCTATGAACTTGGTCAGCTAAGCAGCTTAACAAGGCTGTCACATAAGCACTGCCAGTGCCAACCTCTAAGACACTGTGATTGGGATTAAGTTCTAAAGCTTGTAACATACGACCTTCGACTACTGGTTTCATCATGCTTTGATCATGTCCAATTGGCAAAGCCATATCGGCAAAAGCCAGTTTTCTTTGTGGTACCTGGACAAACTCTTCTCTTTGTACCTTGAGCATGGCTGCTAAAATATCTTTGTCAATGACGTCCCAGGAACGCACCTGTTGTGTCACCATATTGTGTCTAGCTGTATCAAAATTCATGTTTAATTCGCCTTAATTTGTTATGATGTGAGGGTATAAATCCTTGATTGAATCACCATAGGCCTGTCATAAAGAACACATGAGTTGTTCTTAGTTAATATTAGCTTACGGATATTGAGATTCATATCATGGGTTAAAAGTCACATTTTATGATATTTTCACCAATGAACGAAGCCAATTTAATAAAGTTACAGACAAATCAACTGATTTCGGGCATGCAACAGCTGGAATTAGCTGTTGAACCAGCTTCGACCATCATGGCTTATTTAATGTTGTTACAAAAATGGAATAAAGCGTATAACCTCACTGCCATTAATACTTTGCCGGATATGGTGACTCATCACGCCCTGGATGCACTGTCGGTGGTAAAGTATTATCAAGGTAAGCGAATCATTGATGTGGGAACAGGTGGAGGGATCCCTGGGTTTATTCTGGCCATTATGTTCCCGGAAAAACAATTGGTGTTATTAGATGCAGTGGGGAAAAAAGCCCGTTTTATGCGACAGGTAAAACGTGAATTGGGCATAGATAATGTGACTGTGGTGCATGAAAGGGTTGAAAATTATTTACCCGATGAAAAATTTGATGTGGTAACATCACGAGCCTTTTCAGAAATTAGTCTTTTTCTGGACTTAACCGCTCATTTGGTTAAACCTGATGGTCGTTTTTTGGCCATGAAAGGACCCAAAGAAGAACAGCTGAAAAGTGGTCAGCCATTCAGGCAAACGGCAGTTTGGGATATCCAGGTGCCATTCTTGTCTGGAGTGCGCAAATTGTATCAATTTGAAAAAATCCAATCATCATGAAACAAAAAATCATAGCGGTAGCCAATCAAAAAGGTGGTGTAGGAAAAACCACCACCACGGTCAATCTGGCGGTTGGTCTGGCACAACTCGGTAAAAAAGTGCTGCTTGTTGACTTAGATCCACAAGGCAATGCGACCATGGCTTGTGGTGCAGATTGTAGAAACCTGCAGTTTTCAGCCTGTGAGTTGTTGATGGATGAATGTGATGTATCAGAAGCCATCATGTCGTTTGAATCTTTGGATGTCATTGGTGCCAATACCGATTTGACCGCTGCTGAATTGCAGATGATGGAATACGAGGAGCCACAATTGGTGCTGAAACAACAATTGGCACCAGTCTCACAAGATTATGATTTTATTTTAATAGATTGCCCTCCATCGCTCAGCATTTTGACAGTGAATGCATTGGCTGCTGCTGACAGTGTTCTGATACCCATGCAATGCGAATATTATGCGCTTGAAGGTTTAACGTCACTGCTAGATACCATTGAGAGGGTCAAACAAACGGTCAATCCGGATTTGGAAATAGAAGGGTTATTACGAACCATGTTTGATGGTCGTAACAACCTAGCTAATGATGTGGCTGAACAAATCAGCAATCATTTTGGCTCCAAGGTATTCAAAACAGTGGTTCCACGAAATGTTAAAGTGGCAGAAGCGCCCAGTTTTGGACAATCGGCGATTGAATATGATCATTTGTCGCGAGGAGCAGTTGCCTATAAAGGTTTGGCCAGTGAGTTGTTGAGGAGAAATCATGGTTGATAACAGCAAGAAAAAACTCAGTAAGAAAGTGAGCAAAAAGAAAGTCAGCAAAAAAGTCACTCGTACCAGTCGTTTGGGCCGAGGATTGGATCAATTACTGGGTGCAAGAAAACAGGACTCAGGTCATGGTGAAGGTTTTGCTGAACAAAACGAATTACAAACCTTACCCATCAATAAATTACAACCAGGTCAATACCAACCACGTAGTATTATGGATCAGGCCAAGTTGCAGGAACTGGCAGACTCCATCGCAGCACAAGGCATTGTGCAACCGATTGTGGTTCGTGAAATAACCAGTAATAAATATGAAATCATTGCAGGTGAACGCCGCTGGCGTGCCGCTCAACTAGCTAATTTAACCGAAGTTCCAGCACTGGTTAAAGACGTAGATGATCAACAAACCATTGCGATGGCGCTGATTGAAAACATTCAGCGGGAAGATTTAAATCCTTTGGAAGAAGCATTGGCTCTGGCAAGATTAATTGAAGAATTTGAGCTGACTCACGCTGAGGCTGCGGAAGCTGTAGGTCGTTCGCGTGTGGCAGTCAGTAATTTGTTGAGGTTGCTGGATTTATCAGGAGAGGTTAAGGACCTATTGAATCAGGGCTTATTGGAAATGGGACATGCCCGTTGTTTGTTGTCATTGGATAAGGACCAGCAGATACATGCTGCCAACCAAATCATGGTTAAAAAGATGTCTGTCAGACAAGCCGAAGCATTGGTTAAATCAATCAAAGAACCTGTCAAACCTAAAAACAAACCACGAGCAGACAGCAAGAGTGCAGACATTAAACATTTGGAACAACAATTAACCGAAAAACTGTGTGCACAGGTTGAAATTCAACACAGTGATAAAGGTAAGGGTAAATTGGTTATCTACTATCATGGCGCTGATGAATTAGATGGAATATTAGATCGTATCAAGTAATCAATACTTTACTTAACAATAATTCCAAAAATAACCCTCGTAGAAGGCCGTTTGACTTGATTTTATTGACCTGAGCGGTTAAGGTTTGCGACCTATTTTTCCAACACAACAAGTTCGCATGAGTACGACTAATCAAGCACTGGCCGATTGGGTCAAACAAGTTGCTGAATTGACACAACCAGATAGCATTTATTGGTGTGATGGCAGCGAAGCTGAAAAGCAAAAATTCAATAAAATGCTGTTGGCTGACGGCACTTTTAAAAAACTCAACCAAGACACCCATCCTGATTGCTATTTACACTTATCAGACCCACAGGATGTGGCACGTGTTGAGCACCTGACTTTTATTTGTACCGAAAATGAAGCTGATGCTGGGCCCAATAACCATTGGATGGCACCTGAAGCTGCTCATGAAAAAATGGATGGTTTATTCGCGGGCTGTATGCGAGGCAGAACCATGTATGTGATTCCTTATTGCATGGGTCCGATAGATTCGCCGATTGCTCGTTGCGGTGTTGAGATAACCGATAGTGCCTATGTGGTACAAAACATGCGATTAATGACCCGTATGGGTGATGCCGCACTTGCTCGCATTGAACGAGAAGGTGGTTTTGTTAAAGGCTTGCATTCAATTGGTGAATTGGATCCTGATCGCAGATTCATTATGCATTTCCCGGAAGAATTAAGTATTCAAAGTTTTGGATCAGGTTATGGTGGTAATGCCCTGCTGGGTAAAAAATGTCATGCATTAAGAATTGCCTCATACCAAGCCAAAACCGAAGGCTGGTTGGCTGAACATATGTTAATTCTGGGTATAAAAACACCAGCTGGCACACAACACTACGTAGCGGCAGCATTTCCTTCTGCTTGTGGTAAAACCAATTTGGCCATGTTGATTCCACCTGAAGGTTATGTCAAAGATGGCTGGGAAATCAGTACCGTAGGTGATGATATTTGTTGGATGCGCCCTGGTGAAGATGGCCGTTTGTGGGCGATTAACCCAGAAGCTGGTTTTTTTGGGGTGGCTCCAGGTACTTCAAAAGGTACCAATCCCAATGCTTTGGCTATGTTGTATAAGGACACCATATTTACCAATGTGGCGGAAACTGAAGATGGTCAACCCTGGTGGGAAGGACTGGATGACCGAACACCAAAAACAGACTGGAAAGGCCGTCCTTTTGATGCAGCCAATGGTCCGGCCGCTCACCCCAACTCAAGATTTACTGTTTCTGCTAAAAGGTGTCCAAGCTACTCCCCAGAAATGGAATCTGCCACAGGAGTGCCCATTGATGCCATTATTTTTGGTGGCCGTCGTGCGAGTTTGGTGCCCTTGGTTGCTGAAGCCAGAAATTGGAACCATGGGGTATTGATGGGAGCCACAGTGGCTTCTGAAACCACTGCTGCGGCCACTGGTGCTGTGGGCGTGGTCAGACGTGATCCAATGGCCATGAAACCATTCTGTGGTTATCATTTTGGTGATTATTGGGGACATTGGGTGGATATGCAAACTAAGGCAGATCACCTACCAAAAGTATTCACCGTGAATTGGTTCAGAAAAAATGATCAGGGTAAGTTCATGTGGCCAGGTTTTGGTGAAAACATGCGTGTTCTTGAGTGGATCATTGGACGTTGTACTGATCAACTGCAAGCCCGGGAAACTGCCATTGGCTATTTGCCGGAGGTCAAAGACATTAACACCGATAATCTGGATATGGATTTGGCTGTGTTAGAGCAATTATTAACGGTAGATGTAGATGCTTGGAAAACAGAGGTCAATTCGGTGGAGGCCTTTTTAAAAGAGTATGGTGATCGGGTTCCCAGTGCCCTGTTTGAAGAATTGCTAGCGGTTGATAATCACCTTGGTTAATTCCAGATAATAAGCAACTTCATTATGTATCAGAGCCCTGTATATCAGGGCTTTTTTATGCTCTTGTATAAAATAATAAAAGCCATCAAAGAACAATTCAATGTTTTGTTTCAATTGTGACCGTTTTGTCATGATTAAACTGTTAAAATAACTGATTTTTACGACGGTATCATTTATGAAGTATTTGCTTTCTCTGGTGTTTGTGTTGATGGCCACACATACATACGCTGGTAATTTTTTGGTCATCAATGAAATTCAGTCTGACCCGGATACAGTTAATGGTGATGCCAACGGTGATGGTACCGCCAGCACAACACAAGATGAGTTTGTAGAAATTTATAATGACACTGGCACCAACTTTGATATTTCAGGTTGGACATTGTCGGATGCTGTAGCGGTGAGACATACTTTTCCAGCCGGATCGGTTATTAATAATGGTTGTTCTATAGTGGTTTTTGGCGGTGGCACACCGACAGGAACCTTTGGTAATTCTATTGTGCAAATCAGTTCTACCGGTGGATTGGGCTTGAACAATGGAGGCGATAGTGTCATTTTGAATGATGGAAACTCCGATGTGTTGACCGAAATCTATGGTGCTGATGCAGGTGATAATCAGTCCATTACCAGAGATCCTGATGTTACAGGCGTTTTTGTTAAACATAGCTTGGCAACGGGTAGTGGTGGTTCTTTATATTCACCAGGTACATTAATTGATGGTAGTCAATTTTCAGGGTGCCCAGTGGGTATGGATACGGCGCCATCAGTGACCACTACCGAACCCGTAGATACTGCCGTAGATGTAGCTATTGGTAGCACTATTACCGTTAATTTTGATGAAAGTATTGATGCCACAGCCAATGCAGTCACTTTGACCTGTGATGGGCAATCTCAAACATTTGCAGGCTTGCCTTTCTCTGGTTCATCATTGGTGATTACGCCCGATGTGGATTTACCTTTTGAAGCCACATGTACCGTAGATGTGATTGCTGCTGAAGTGACTGATCAGGATGGCACTGCAGATAATATGGCTGCTGACTATCAATTTTCATTCACAGTAGAAACTGAATTGCAGTCACAAATTGCTTTGATTGTTAATGAGTATCAAGCAGATCCTGATACCACCAATGGTGATGCCAATGGCGATGGAACTGCTGATGCTTCTGATGATGAATTCATAGAGATTTACAACAATGGACCCAATGCAGTGGATATTTCTGGGTGGGTACTTTCAGATGGTTTCGGCCCCAGACACACCTTTGCAGCTAATACCATTTTAGATTCGTGTAAAGCCATTGTGGTGTTTGGTGGTGGTACGCCAACAGGTTCATTTGGGGGCAGTGAAGCAATTGTCGCTTCAAGCGGTTCATTGGGATTGAATAACGGTGGTGATTCGATTATTTTGAATGATGGATCAACCGATAGAATCAATTTAAATTATGGCAGCTCAGGAACAAACGAGTCGTATACATTGGATCCAGACATTACTGGTGGAAGTTATGTTGGCCATGCTGGTGCCACTGGTAGTGGTGGCGCATTGTTTTCCCCAGGCACACAAATTAATGGTAATCCATTTGTACCTTGTGGAAATAATCCAACACCGCCAAGGGTAGACTCAACCACGCCGACTGATGGTGCTTCTGGGGTAGCTCTTGCAGCCAATATCATCATCGAATTTTCAGAAAATATAGATGCCACAGCCAGTGCAGTGAATTTCACTTGTGGTGGCAATAACATTACTTTTTCAGGTCTGCCGCTCAGTAATGGTTCACAATTGGTTTTGGATCCGACTTCAGATTTACCCAATGGAGAAATGTGTACTGTTGAGTTGATTGCAACAGAAATTACTGACTTGGATGACACGCCCGATCAGTTAGATGGTAACGGAGATGGTACGCCTGGTGATAATTATTCTTTTACATTTTTAGCAGGGTTCCCTGAAGTAGAAATTTTTGAGATTCAAGGTGCTGGACTGTCTTCCCCATACAATGGTGCTGTAGTCACCACGAATGACAATATCGTAACTGCGCTCGATACCAATGGTTTCTACATGCAAACTCCAGATGCACGAGATGATGGAGATGCAATGACATCAAATGGTATCTTTGTATTTACCGGTGGCGCACCTACGGTTGCTGTTGGTGATCAGGTTGATTTGACTGGTGAAGTGGTTGAGTTTTTTGATTTGACAGAATTCACTAACCCAGGTAGTTATATTTTGAATGTTGACAGCACTGGTAATCCATTGCCAACTGCTGTCTTATTGGATGATAACTTTCCACCAACAGATCCAACCCAGTTTCCTTGTGTTGATGAGGCTTTGGGTTATGAGTGTGTTGAAGGCATGTTGTTTGATATGCCACAAGGCTTTATCAGTGCGGCCTACGTATCATTTTTTGGGGCCAATCGTGATGATCAACTGGTCAAAGCAGGCTCATCCAGAGCATTCAGAGAGCCCGGTATAGACTATCCTGGTCTGGTTGGTTTACCGGTGTTTGATGGCAACCCAGAATTATTGGAAATGGATGTCGATGCTTTAGGTTTAGATTTGGTGGCCAACAGCTATGCAGCGGGTACTGAAGTGGCCATTTCTGGGGTATTTGGTTTTGATTTTGGTGAATATGAAATTTGGCCATCAACCATTAATGTTATCAATGAAAATGTGATTCCGGGTGCCGTTCGTGATGCAGCCGCTGATGAAGTGACTTTGGCATCAGCTAATTTGTTCAGATTGTTCAATGCCGTTGATGATCCGGGTCCTGAAGACGATGATCAGATAGCTGATCCTGTCGAGTATGCAGATCGTTTAAGTAAGTTGGCTCGTTATTTTGTTGATGACATGAAAGCGCCAACCATCATTGCCTTACAAGAAATTGAAAACATTTCTGTGTTACAGGATTTAACTGCAGCAATAGCTAATTATGGTGGACCCACTTACATTTCCACCATGGTTGAGGGAAATGATCAAGGTGGTATTGATGTGGCTTATTTGTATCAAGCCGGTCAGTTATCTAATGTTCAGATCACTCAATTAGGAGCAGGTGAACTCAACACTTTTGATGGTTCTTTGTTGCATGATCGGCCACCCTTGCGTTTAAGAGCGGATGTGGCATTGAGTCAATCTTCATTGGCTATCAATGTCTTGGTGGTGCATATGCGTTCCAGAGGCGGCATTGATGATGCAGTTGACGGAGAACGCGTACGAAGTAAGCGTTTACAACAAGCCAATTCTGTTGCCAGTATGGTAGATGCTATCTTGGCTGAAGATCCAAATGTAGGGTTATATGTATTGGGTGACTTCAATGCATTCCAATTCACTGATGGTTATGTTGATGTGGTGGGTCAAATCACCGGTGAAGCTGTTGAGGCGGACAATTTAGTTTGGGAAGCGCCTTTGTTCGCAGCCAACCCTTTGACTCAAGCAGTTCAAACTTTAGCAGCTGAAAACCAATATTCCTTTGTCTTCCGAGGCAGTGCTCAAGTATTGGATAATGCCATTATGAATGATAAAGGTTTGATGAATCTGGTTGATATGCAATATGTTCGTGGCCAGGCAGATTCGAATTTAGAGCCAGAATTAGATGGCAGTACATCATTGCGCTCTACAGATCATGATGGATTTGTACTGTTTATTTATGAAGACACAGATTTGATTTTTGAAAATGGATTTGATTGATCACTATCATAAAACGCAGTAAAAAAAGCCCGCCTAATGAGCGGGCTTTTTTTTGTCTGACATTGAGTGGGGAAAGGATCAAACATGCAAAATCATTCTCTTGTTATTGAGTGGTGTGACAGATATTCGGAAAAACCAATTATGGTGATAGAAATTAAGAATTGGTAATTGGCTTGGTGAATTGATATAAAAATAACAATAGATTATTTCTATTGCAGAAGAGTTTTGTCTGCTTATTGAGGTCTAAGTTATTTGGCCTGACATATTTAATCAACTGGAGGACAAAAATGAGAAAGCATTCGTTATATTTATCAGCCATTATGGCAGCAAACATGGGTTTGCTCACTTTTACAGCTGATGTCAATGCAGGTTCTATGGGATCTGAAAAATACCACAAACAAACCAAAAGTAATCAGCCCAAGTCGAATAACTTTTGGTGGCCAGAGCAATTGGACTTATCCTCGCTCAGGGATCACGATCAACGTTCAAATCCGTATCATGGTGATGATTATGATTATGCGAAAGCATTTGCTGAATTGGATTTAGCCAAACTCAAACTTGAAATTGACACATTGTTGACCACTTCGCAGGACTGGTGGCCTGCTGACTTTGGAAATTATGGGCCATTTTTTATCAGAATGTCGTGGCACAGTGCAGGAACATATAGAACTCTCGACGGTAGAGGCGGAGCTGGCGGTGGTCAAATGCGTTTTGATCCATTAAATAGTTGGCCTGATAATGGCAATCTGGACAAGGCCAAAAGATTATTGTGGCCGATCAAGCAAAAATACGGGTCCGCGATTTCTTGGTCAGACCTCATGGTTCTGGCAGGTAATGTGGCTTTGGAAAACATGGGATTTGAAACCTATGGTTTTGCTGGTGGTAGACATGATGACTGGGAGCCAGATACTGTTTATTGGGGGCCAGAATTGGAGATGTTGGCGAGTGATCGGTTCGAAAAAGATGGTCAATTACAAAGACCTTTAGGTGCCATGCATATGGGTTTGATTTATGTTAATCCCGAAGGTCCACAAGGTAAACCTGATCCTTTAGGTTCCGCCAAAAATATTCGGGTGGCATTCAGCAGAATGGCCATGAACGATGAAGAGACGGTGGCTTTGATTGCAGGTGGGCACACATTCGGCAAAATGCATGGCGCCCACAAACCGGGTGATTGTGTTGATGCAGAACCTGGTGGAGCCAATTTGGAAGAGCAAGGTTTGGGTTGGAAAAACAAATGTGGTAAAGGACATTCTGAGGACACAGTTACCAGTGGCCTGGAGGGGGCCTGGACGCAAATGCCAACCAAATGGACCACGTTGTATTTACAAAATCTACTTAACTTTGATTGGAAAGAAACAAGAAGCCCGGCAGGAGCCATTCAATGGATTCCAACTGATGAATCTTTGCACAAATCTGTACCAGACGCTCATGTTGAAGGTAAATTCAATCCTCCAGTCATGACTACAGCGGATTTGGCATTGAAATTTGATCCTACTTACAAAGCCATTGCTACCAGATTTTTGAACAACCCTGATGAATATCAAAAGGCTTTTGCCAAAGCGTGGTTTAAATTGACTCATAGAGACATGGGACCTAAGAGCCATTTTTGGGGTAAAGAAGTGCCACAGGAAGATTTAATTTGGCAAGACCCAATTCCTACAGTAGATTACAAAATGATTTCTGATAGAGATGTCAAAGGCCTTAAAAAAGATATTTTAAACTCAGGCTTGACTGTATCGCAGCTAGTTAAAACGGCCTGGGCTGCTGCATCGAGCTATCGAGCCTCAGACATGCGGGGTGGAGCCAATGGAGCGAGGGTCGCCTTGTTACCACAAAGTGAATGGGAAGTTAACACCCCTAAAGATTTGGCTAAAGTCTTAGGTGAACTTAAAAACATCCAAAAAGAATTCAATGACACAGCTCGAGGTGGAAAAAAAGTATCTTTGGCTGACTTGATTGTTCTGGGTGGTGCCGCAGCCATTGAAAAAGCGGCGAGCGAAGCCGGATATGATGTGACTGTTCCGTTTCAAGTTGGACGTGTCGACACCACACAAGAGTTAACTGACACCAATTCTTTCAATTTGCTCAAGCCTTCTGCGGATGCCTTCAGAAATTATTTCAACCAGGCTGAGAGTTATCAATCGCCCGTTGAAATGCTGGTAGACAAGTCAGATCAACTGGATTTAACTGTGCCTGAAATGACCGTATTGATTGGCGGCATGCGTACCTTGGGCGCTAATTATGATGGTTCTGATCATGGCGTGTTGACCAAAAATCCAGGCGTTTTGAGTAACGACTTTTTTGTCAATTTACTGGACATGTCAACTCAATGGAGCCCAACGGATGATGAAAGTCTGTACCAAGGGGTTGATCGTAAAACCGGTGAAAAGCTTTGGACAGCCACTCCTGTAGATTTAATTTTTGGCTCTAATTCTGAACTGAGAGCGGTTGCTGAAGTTTACGCATTTGATACATCTAAGAAAAAGTTTGTAGATGACTTCATCAGTGCCTGGACCAAAGTGATGCGATTAGATCAATAAGCATTTATTGCAAAAAACTGTGCTTATTAAGTTTTTAGTTTAATGAAATCCCGGGTAAAGAAAAAAGGCGGTCTTAGAGGTCGCCTTTTTTGACATAAAATGAAACCACTATTTCAGGGACAACGATGTCACAAACATCGCTGTGATAACATCTCCTATTAAAGTTTGATGATTTTTTGTTGCCTGAGACTTTGAATTTGTAGTTGAGAGCTACATGCATCAGCAAGGAAACAATCGCTGAAAGGGTACCAATGTATAACCGGAATTTCTATTACAAAGTTGTTAAACGCATTCATGGTTACTTTAGTGGTTTCAAACAATTGATTTTGACATCAAAATAGCATGCTCTTTGACTTGCGTGCCATGTTTGGTGGTGTATTGATAATAATTTTTTCGTAACCCAATGCGTCGAAAACCATGTTTCTCATACATCGCAATGGCAGGCTGATTACTTTCACGAACTTCTAACCACATCTGTTTGGCGTGATTAATGCGACTGATCAATAACAACCGATACAAAAGTTGAGAGGCAATGGACTGTCTTTGGTAGTTGGGATTGACACTGATGTTAAGCAAATTGGACTCTTCAAATCCAATCATCAAAAATGCATAACAAAGGATAGTTTGAGGGCTAGATTCATAACAGCCTTTGATACATTGATAACCTGCCTGTTGGCAATCCAGCATGATCTTTAATGGCCATGGGTTGGGATAAGCCTGCTGCTCTATGGCCATGATTTGAGGCCAATCCTGGTCGGTAATTTTTGAGAAAATGATTTTATTTTTCAATGTGTTGTCACGTTTATTTGATGTGATGAATGTACAATTTGAATGTGTTGTATTATCATACATTGCAATGTAATCTGCAAAGCTGCAATTAACGGCAGTCATTTACCAAAACGGAATAGAACAGGAGACCCATGGTTGAATCAGTACCCAATGAGGCTACAGAGAAAGACATTTCTGCCTTAAGCGAAGCGTTGAAAGAAGAACGCATGGGTGCTGTTACGCGCATCATCAATGGTATTCCTGGTGCTGAAGTGGCTTTATTTTTGGAATCTTTGCCCGGTGAAAAGCGACAGGCTGTTTGGGAACTGGTAGATGAAGCTTCACAGGGTGAAGTGCTGGTTTCTTTGCATGATGAGGTACGCGACAGCCTGATTGAAAGCATGGACACCGAACAATTGGTAGAGGCTACAAGGGATCTTGATTTGGATGACATGGCAGACCTCATTGTGGATCTGCCAGAAGAAGTTTCAAACCAGCTGATTTTATCAATGGACAAAGCGTCCAGGGATTTGCTCAATCAGGTGTTGTCCTATGATGAGGACTCGGCCGGTGGTTTGATGAACCCTGAAGTGGTAACGGTACGAACCGATGTTACCGTGGAAGTGGTTAAGCGCTATTTGCAATTTCGTGGCTCAGTACCTGCTCCAGTTGGTGACTTGTTCGCGGTTGGCCGCAAAGGTCATTACAAGGGTCGGGTGCCCATTGCTACCTTGTTAACATGTGATCCGAAAACACCAATCAAAGACATTCTCGATGAGGATGCGCCTGCAATTTTGGATACTACGCCTGCCAGCGAAGTCGCACAGGATTTTGAACACAATGACTGGATTTCGGCGCCAGTGGTAGATGATAAAAATATATTGATTGGCCGCATCACCATTGATGATGTGGTGGATGTGATTCGAGAAGAAGCGGAACGTTCTGTGATGCGTATGGCTGGTTTGAATGAGGAAGGCGATATGTTTGCGCCTATCTTGGTTTCCTCCAAGCGCCGTGCGATTTGGTTAGGTATTAACTTGCTGACGGTATTATTGGCTGCTTTTGCAATCGGCTTTTTTGAAGAGTCCATTAAACAGGTTGGTGCGTTGGGTGTATTGATGCCGGTAGTAGCATCCATGGGAGGCATTGCGGGTTCCCAGACTTTGACCTTGATGATACGAGGTATGGCAACGGGTCAGGTGGGTAGTGGTAACATCAAAGATTTACTCAGCCGAGAATTTATGATTGGCGTGATTAACAGCATCATCTGGGCTGTGGTATTGGCTGGAGTTATTGTGTTGTGGTTTAAGGATTATGACCTTGGATTAGTCATCGCCATGGCATTGGGTGTCAATCTGGTCGCTGGTGCTTTGGCTGGTGTGGTGGTGCCGGTTGTTTTACGTAAAATGAGCATTGATCCAGCCATTGCTGGTGGTGTGGTTTTGACTACGGTTACTGACTTGGTTGGCTATGTTTCCTTTTTGGCTTTCGGCACTTGGTTGCTTCTCAGCTAAAAACCACTTTTTCCCGAATATAGGAAGGCTGGATGTCAATGATGTTTTGAGCTCGTGAGGAAAACTCAACTTCAGCAATGTCTAATAAGGTGATGGCATCAGGCAACATGTCATCACAGACTTCAACTTGTTCACTGACCGAAACCATCGATTTAAAAGCACTGCCTACACAAACATCAAAGCCGTCGGTGTTTAATGCCTCTGGGGCACAAATCGCATCGGCTGACAGTCTGATTAATTGTTCGTTTTTTGTTTCGAAGGCAGCCCAATAAACTTCCCCCATGCGGGCATCATTGGCCACCAATATACGTTGTTGCTGTTCGGTGTCCCGAAACCAGATTTGATGAGCCAGATTTTTTAAGGTAGAAACAGGTAGCACCGGTACATCCAATGCCAAAGCCAAACCCTGAACGATCGAAGTGGCTATGCGAACGCCAGTAAAAGCACCTGGACCCTGGCCAAATACAATGCCATCAATGTCGGTTTTGCGCAAACCTTGTCGATCCAGCAAGGCTTGCAAGTAGCCCAAAACCAGCTCAGCATGTTTTTGCGGTGCAACTTGCTTGAGCTCTTTGTTTAACAAGGCAACAGCACACATTTCAGTCGATGTTTCAATGGCTATAAGGTTCATAAGTGATCACCGTCATTCCTGCCAAAGCTGAAAGCATAAAAAAACAGTCATTCCCGACTCCGATCGGGAATCTCCTTAAGTTTACTTTGAGCTTTAGGGTGGTAGAATAAAGTTTTTATTATAGTGATTTGTCATGAGATTTGTGGTTTTTGTTGGTTTGTTGTTACAGGTTTTTGCTGTTGTGGCTGATGATTACTTTCTGAAATTCAAAGGCAAGCCAGTACAAGGTGCCTTGATCATCGCGCAAACCAACCCTGATGCTAAAGTCATGATTGATGGTGAACAAGTGGTCATGACAGATGAAGGCCACTTTATTTTTGGTTTTGGGCGGTTTGATGACAAGGATAAAACCATCAGTATCGATTACCAAGGTCAAAAATATCAAACCACAGTGCCTGTTCAGGCCAGAGAATTTCCCACTGAACGCATTGATGGTTTACCGCCGTCAAAAGTCAATCCACCTGCTGAAACCTTGGCGCGAATTAGCAGAGAATCGAAACAAGTAAAAGAGGCCAGAGCGGTTTGGTCAGAGCAAAAAGCCTTTCTTGAGGATTTTATTTGGCCGGCTGAAGGAAGGGTCAGTGGTGTGTATGGTTCAAGACGTATCCTCAACGGTGAACCCAAGCGACCACATTATGGCATGGACATAGCTAATGTGACAGGCTCTCCAGTGGTGGCTCCAGCGGGTGGAGTGGTGACCATGGCGGTCACTGATCATTATTACACTGGTGGGACCATCATCATTGACCACGGCTATGGTTTGAATACGACCTATTTGCATTTAAGTCAGGTAAATGTCAAAGAAGGGCAGGTTATCGAACAAGGTCAGAAAATTGGAGAAATCGGTGCCACTGGCAGAGCCACTGGCCCACATCTGGATTGGCGTCTGAATATTGGCACATCACTTCGATTGGATCCACAGTTGATAATTCCTGAGCAACACTGACAGTTTATTTCAAAGTCATAACCATGGTAAGAAAGAATAAACGGTCTTTTTTTGCTCGGCTCAGGCGATGGCTGCTTTGGTTATCGGTACTTTGGCTGGTCATTACGTTTTCCATGGTTTTGTTTCTGCGTTGGTTTAATCCACCAACCACGGCTTTTATGTTGCAACGGCTTTACAGTGATGAATTTGGGCCAGTTAGACTACAACATGAGTGGCGAGACTTTTTACAAATAGCGCCGTCATTGGCGCTGTCAGTGATTGCTTCCGAAGATCAAAAATTTGCAGAACACTGGGGGTTTGATGTTGATGCCATCCAACAGGTGTTGGAGAAACGCCAAGCCGGTAAAAGCATGCGCGGTGCCAGCACCATCAGCCAACAACTGGCTAAAAATATATTTCTATGGCCAAGTCGTAGTTGGTTACGCAAAGGTCTTGAGGTTTATTTTACAGGCGCCATAGAACTAATGATTCCCAAACGGCGCATTCTTGAGTTGTACCTGAATGTGGTCGAGTTTGGAGATGGAATCTACGGCGCTGAAAGTGCAGCACAAGCTATTTTTTCTCTTCCGGCAATTGCACTTAGCCGTGAGCAAGCTGCCTTATTGGCTGCTAGGTTACCAGCACCTAAAAGATATCAAATCAATCCGCCAACCGATTATATGAGAGAAAGGGCGGCATGGATTATGGAGCAAACCAAGCAATTGGGTGAGGCAGCCTATCTAAAAAGGTTGTGACCTTTTTATTAACGACCTATTGTAAAGGGATTCATAAAGGCTTTGAAGCCGGCGGTAATAAATGGAACCAGTCGGTCATGAACGGCATCCAAATCATTTGAGGGGCATAAGCCATCAGATAATTTGCTGATGCGCTCTGTTCCCGAAAAAGTTAAGGTCAGCGCGCCTGACAAGAAATGATAACACCAGTACAAATCTTCGTCATTGGCTTCAGGCATATTGGCATGAATGGCTTGTAGGAATTTTTTTGCCAGAGGATCAAAATATTGACTCATAATGATTCCTCCCAATTCTGGATGGTTGTTGATTTGAGCTATGATGGCAAAATAACTTCTCCAGCCTTTGCCACCTTTATTACTGCGGTTCAACAGAGCATGGGTAAACGCATCAATAATTTCATGTAATGGGGCAGGATTGGGTTTGGCGCGCCTGATGCAATCGTCCAGCATCTGGATTCTTTCACGATTAAGTATTTCTGCACGTCGCAACATGACTGCATCGAAAATGTCCTTTTTTTTGCCAAAATGATAACTGGCTAAAGCGGGATCCACTTCTGCTTTGGTGGTTATTTGACGAATTGACACTCCGTAAAAACCCCGAATAGCAAATAATTCTTCAGCGGCATCCAATATTAAATCCTTGGTTTTCTTCTTGGTAGTCATCGCATTGTTTCGCATTATTATATTAATTGTATGACTATCATAGCATGCTCTTGAAAAAATTAAATCTACAATATTTAAACAATTGTTGAAAAATATTAAACATGTAATGTATCATCTTAAACAAATTTTTAACTACGGGGACAAACAATGTTTAAAAATAGATTATTCACTGCCATCCAGCAGGCTTTGCTGGTGTCAGGCATGGTGGCATGTTCAATGACAGATGTGATGGCTCAGGAGGATGCTGAGGCTGAAGTATTGGCTTTAGATGAAGTTACGGTAACCGCTCGACGAGTCAAAGAGTCCATGCAGGATGTGCCATTGGCGGTTACTTCATTCAGCAGGGAAGATTTAGAAGATGCTCAAGCGGAAAATTTAGATTCATTGAAAGGAGCGGTACCTAATATGAATTTGGTACAAGGACGTGGTTCAGCCAGTAGTGCCAATATTTATATTCGTGGTATTGGACAGCCTGATGCCTTACAAACATTCGATCCGGGTGTGGGCGTTTATGTCGATGGTGTCTATATGTCGCGTATTCAAGGTGCCTTACTGAGCATGCATGATGTAGAGCGCATTGAGGTATTACGTGGGCCACAGGGTACTTTATATGGTAAGAACACCATAGGAGGTGCGGTTAACGTCATTACCAGACAACCAGACGGAGAAACCGCTGGTGAAGTCAGAATAATGGCTGGAGATTATGGAGCGCTTTCAACCTCTACTTACTTCAAAGGTGCTTTGACAGAACGTACCAATGCCAGTGTCTCTGCTTTATATAGATTAGACAACGGTTTTGTGAAGGATTCTCTGACTGGCCAACATTACAATGACAGAGACAATACCTCACTAAGGTTTTTAGTCAATTCTCAATTAAATGAACAACTGTCTTGGAATTTTTCTTTGGACTATACTGATCAGGAAAACGCCTTGACACTGGGTCGGTCAGAGTCACCATTAATTGCTTTGGATTTTGCCGATTTAACCACGCCAGTTTTGTTGCGTTTACCAGATACGGGTGAATATGATTTTACCGGTAGATCCTCATTCACTGATGATGAAAATCAGGAGTTACAACATCTTGGTGCCAGCTTTACTCTGAATTACAACTTCAATGATAACTGGGACTTTAAATCTATCACAGCTCATAGAGAGTTAGATTCAGACTCATTCATTGACATCGATGCCACTGAATTTGAATTGGGCGATGTGTTTGTTGGCGTGAATCAAAAGCAGTTCAGTCAGGAGTTTCAATTCTTGTTTGATAATAATGATGGCTTCAATGGGGTTATGGGGTTGTATTATATGAAGGAAGATGTTCCGTCGCATCAGGAAGCTTATGCGGATGACTTTTTACAGTTAAGTGGTGAACCTCTTGAATTTTTACGAACGATTGATGATGATTTAGAAACCACCAGTTATGCTGTTTTTGCGCAGGGCAACTGGGTACTGAATGACCATTGGGGACTCACAGCTGGTATACGGTACAGCAAAGATGAAAAAGATTACGCGCGAACCACAACGACATACTCGGGAAATGCAGCTTTTTTAGAAGGCACGTTTGCCTTTGATGATTCGGACAGTTGGGACAGTGTAACACCTATGGTGAGTGTAGATTATCAAATCAGTGACAGCAGTATGATGTATGCCAGTGCTTCCAAAGGTTTTAAGTCTGGTGGCTTTAATGGCCGAGCGAATGCCGCATCAGATGTCAGTTCATTTGACCCAGAAACAGTCTGGACCTATGAGGTGGGTGGCAAGTCGCAATTTATGGACAATCGTTTGAGATTAAACTATGCGGTTTTTACCTCTGATTATGAAGATTTTCAGGCCAGGGTTGCTGAAGATATTTCAAGTTTTCCAGTTATCAATGCAGCAGAACTTGATATTTCTGGAGCGGAATTGGAATTAACTTGGTTACTCAGTGCATCGACAACTGTTTATAGTTCTTTGGGATATCTAGATGCTGATTACAAAAAATTCTTCGATTTCAGACAGCCTGACCTGGATCGTTCAGATGACATCCCACCATTTTCTCCAGAGTGGACTTTCAGATTAGGATTTAACCATGCCTTTTACCTGGATGGTGGCGCTATTTTACGAATTGGTTTAAATGGTAACTATACGGATGACATGTATCTGTCTGTTGATAATCAAGAGTCACTAACTCAGGATGATTATTGGTTATTCAATGCCTACGCGGTTTATGATTTTGCAAATCCAGCCTGGTCATTAACTATAGGTGGTAAAAACTTAACTGATGAAGTTTACAAAGTAGATGCGCAAGAATTTTCTAGTGTTGGTAATATCCAAACAGCCTACTACGGTGATCCAAGAATCTGGTATGCTGCTTTGAATTATCGCTTTTAATTGAGGGTTTTAACACCACGGTTTCAACGACTCCGTGGTGCTAATCAATCTGTATATTGTAAAACTACAAAACGGTGGTTTTATGTCAAGCATCCATTGAGGTCATCCAACATGAACAAAGGTATTTTATTGATAGGTTTGAGTGGTTTCTTAATGTCTTGTGGTACTGAAAAAAACAAAACAGTGCCAAATGATCCACAACCGGAATATCAAAAAAAAGTGTATTACGATGCAGTGAATGATGATTTATTGACTGCAGGCCTGGGCTTGTCCGGGTTGCAAGGATCTCCACCTGTGTTGTCTGAAAATCCGACGGCCAAAGAACTGCGTCAAGCCAGTTACTATCATCAATTTAAGGCTTTGAATGACCTAACTGAAAGTGGTGGATATGGTCATTTGCATGGCATCACCCACGGACAGCAACCGATTGCAGGTTATGAATATTGGGAACAAAAAGCCATTAAGTCCGGTGCAATGCATACAGTTGTAGTGCAAATACCTGATGGTATGCAATTGCAACAACCTTGTTTGGTGGTGGCACCGTCAAGTGGATCTCGCAATGTTCTAGGTGCTGTTGGAACCAGTGGTGTCTGGGCATTACAAAATGGTTGTGCCGTGGTTTACACCGATAAAGGAACTGGGACAGAAATTGCCTTAAGCGACTACCATGGCTATCAAATAGATGGCGTACTTACAGAGAAAACAGCTGCCAATGAATTACTTTCAAGTAATGGCTTGAGCTCACCTAGCCCACTTCATGTGGTGCAAAAGCACCCATACTCCCAAGACAACCCAGAACGCTATTGGGGTGAATTTGTTTTGGATGCTGCCAACTACGGATTGGCTATTTTGGAAGCTGAAAAAAAAATTGAAAGGAAGGATGTGCTTGTGATTGCCGCTAGTCTCTCCAATGGTGGCGGTGCGGTACTTCGAGCCGCTGAGCTGGACACGCACGGTGTGATTGATGGGGTGGTTGCCGCTGAACCTCAACTCAATCTCCAACATGCATATCAGCTAAAACAGGATGGAAAAGTATTTGATGTACAGACCAAAGCATTGCTTGAGCTGTCAACTTGGTTAAGCCTCTATGAACCATGTGCTGCTTTAGATGCTTCCTTATCTACAGCCCCATTCAAGTTAAATACTGGTCTGATTCAGCCTTTGTTGGTACAACGCTGTCAGGCTTTGGTTGAAGTAGGGTTGTTGAATGGAAATACTGTTGAAGAACAGGCCGCAGATGCGCTGTCTAAAATCCAACAGCAAATGATAGAACCAGCTGCGCTTGAATTAGCCCAAATCAACACATTGGCGGGTATGTGGGCGGCGATTAATCACACTTACAGCAACAGCTATCTACAAAAAACGGCTAAGGACAATCTTTGCCATTCGGCCATGAGTGCCTTCTCTCCCACAGGGCAACCAAGAGAGTTAACTACCAGAGAACAACAAGGCATGTTTGCTCTATCCAATGGTATAGCTCCGGGAAATGGTGTTGAATTGGCTTATAGCAATAAAGATAATGTTGTGCAATCACGTATGATTTTGGCACCAGCTTATGGTCTGGAGTCTCAATTGTGTTTTTTTGAACTCAGCCAATCTGATGACATGCTTTTGGCAATAAAAAATATTATAGCCAAACCAAAGCTTAACAGCTTACCCACACTTATATTGCATGGTCAAGCAGATGGCACCGTCGCCATCAATCATTCCAGTCGTGCCTATTACCATCGCAACCAGAGCAGCGAAAGCCCAAATGAATTAATGCGTTATTATGAAGTTGAACATGTTCAACATTTTGATGCATTTCTGGCCTATCCTGGATTTCAGGAAAAATTTGTGCCCATGCATCCTTATTTTGAGCAAGCGATGGATATGATGTTGGCTCACTTGCGTACAGGCTCAGCGCTTGCGCCTAGTCAGGTGGTTAAGACCAGTCCGAGAGGAAATGATGGTGAAGTGGTCAATTTGTCAGAGGTACACATTCCAGCCATTTCAAAAACACCGGATCATCCAATTAATGTGGTAAAAAATAAATTGGTGCTGCAATGAAAAAGAAAGTATTTATTACCGGTGCCAGTAGTGGTATTGGTGAAGGGATAGCTAAACATCTGGCAAAAGACCATAAAGTGATTATCAGCGACTTTTCAGAATCAAGGGTTAAGCAAACACAAGAGAAGATGAGTAAGCAGGGTTTTCAAGTCGAAGCGCAAGTGTTTGATGTAACCAATGAAGCACATTTGCAAGCTTTGTCTGAGCAGTCAATTGATATTTTGATTAACAATGCAGGTATTCAATATGTCAGCAAAATTGAAGATTTTCCTGCAGAAAAATGGCAGCAATTGATTGATGTCATGCTGGTTGGTCCAGCCATGACAACCAGAGCAGTTTTGCGTTCAATGAAACAAAATAACTTTGGCAGAATCATCAATATTGGCTCGGTGCATTCTTTGGTTGCATCGGCTTATAAGAGTGCGTATGTTTCAGCCAAACACGGGTTAATTGGTTTGGCTAAAACTGTTGCCTTAGAAGTGGCAGCTTCGGACATCACCATCAATACTGTTTGCCCAGGTTATGTTGATACTGACATGGTACGCAACCAAATTAAACAACAAGCCGAAGTCCATCAAATATCAGAAGCTGAAGTCATTGACAAAATCATGTTGAAAAACATGCCAAAAAAACAGTTTATAGAGATTTTGGAATTGGCAGGTACGGTTGAATTTTTGATTGGGCCTTATGCCAAAAATATCACGGCGCAAGCCTTTGTATTAGATGGTGGTTGGACGGCACACTGATATTGCATGAATATGTCAATATCAAAAATTATAAACAGGTAATCAGAGGCGATTTATGGAAGGAGTGATTGGAATTTTATTGTCATTAGGTTTGTTGATGTATTTGGCATACCGAGGCATCAGTGTGATAATTCTGGCACCGGTGCTGGCGATGTTGGCTGTGGTCTTTGCTGGTGAAGGCTCACAGATGCTGGGCATTTACACGCAAATATTCATGACAAAAATGGGTTCATTTGCAATTAAATATTTCCCCATATTTTTACTGGGTGCTATTTTTGGCAAACTGATGGAAGACTCAGGTTCGGCCATGGTCATTGCTAAGTCAATAATCAATAAGCTGGGTATTAAGCATGCCAGTTTAGCCATTGTAACGGCTTGCGGATTATTAACCTATGGTGGGGTTTCTGTGTTTGTGGTGGCATTTGCGGTTTATCCACTGGCCGCTGCATTATTCAAGGAAGGTAACTTACCCAAACGTTTCATCCCTGCGACCATTGCATTGGGTGCGTTTACTTTCACTATGACCTGTTTGCCAGGAACGTCTCAAATTCACAACATCATTCCAGCCAGTTATTTTGGTACCGATATGTATGCTGCTCCGGTGGTTGGGTTGTGTGCAGGTTTTACCATGATGTTTGGTGGACTATGGTGGATTAATTTGCGCATCAAAAAATATCAAGCAGAAGGTTATGGCGAGAATCACACCAATGAACCAGTGATTATGGCGGATCATCATCTGCCCAGTTTGTGGGTAGCCTTGCTACCAATTGTGGTGGTAGTATTGGCTAACTTCCTGTTCCAGAAAATGTGGATTCCAAGTTGGGATACGGGTTATTTGGCCAGTGATAAATTTGGTCAAATGGACGTCAACAAGGTCAAATCTATTTGGTCCATGATTATGGCACTGATTCTAGCAGTGGGAACTGTGATTATGTTTAGCTGGTCCAAATTTACCGATGTGAACGGTACCATGACTAAAGGTGCCATGGGTTCCATGCTCCCGACTTTTAATACTGCTTCGGAAGTCGGCTATGGTGGAACGATCGCTTCATTAGGCGCTTTTTTGTTGGTAAAAGATGCAGTCATCAATGTCTCACCAGGTAATCCATTGATTTCTGAAGTATTGGCGGTGAATGTGTTGGCCGGAATTACCGGTTCAGCATCTGGAGGTCTAACCATTGCTTTGGAGGCTTTGGGTTCAACCTATGCACAATTGGCAGAACAGTTCAGCATCAACCCTGAGTGGATGCATCGTTTAGCATCTATGGCCTCAGGTGGTTTCGATTCCTTACCACATAATGGGGCGGTGATTACCCTATTGACTATTTGTGGTCTGTCACACAAACAGTCCTATAAAGACATATTTATGGTGTCGTTGGTCATCCCGGTATCAATTACGGTTGTGACAGTAGGTATATTGAGTCTATTCTTTGTTTGATATTAAAATTAACACTTAAAAACTTTGGGGAAATTGATTTGATTTAAGCCCTTAAAATCAAACAACTGGGCATCACATAAATGCGAAGGCACCACATTAGCCATGGCTTTGGCAATATTTTCCACGCGACCTGGGCTGATTAGGTCCCATTGGTGTAGCATGTGTTTGATGGCCTGACGTTGTAGGTTTTCCTGTGAACCGCAGAGGTTACAGGGGATGATTGGATAGTTCTGGAACTTAGCGTACTCAATCAGGTCTTTTTCCCGGATATAGGCCATGGGGCGAATAACCAGATGTTCACCATCATCGCTTAATAGTTTGGGTGGCATGGCTTTCATCTTGGCACCGAAGAACATATTCAAAAACAAAGTTTCAACCATGTCATCCTGATGATGACCCAAAGCGATTTTATTGCACTTCAATTCATCAGCGACTCGATACAAGATCCCTCGACGCAGTCTTGAGCACAGACCACAGGTGGTTTTGCCTTCGGGAATGATGTCTTTAACAATCGAATAGGTATCTTCTTCGATGATGCTATGTTCAATACCGAGTGTTTCAAGGTAATTGGGCAAAACATGTCCAGGAAAGCCTGGTTGTTTTTGGTCAAGATTTACTGCTACTAAGTCAAAAGTAAAAGGTGCTTTTTGTTGAATCAGTTGTAACAAAGACAGCATGGCGTAGGAATCTTTGCCGCCGGATAAACACACCATGATGCGATCACCGGCTTGAAGCAAGCCAAAATCGCCTGAGGCTTTGGCCATTTGCCGTCGGAGTTTGGTTTCTAATTGTTGTTTATTGATGTTGTCTTTGAGCATATATGTGGAATTTAAAAGAAATTCGTGCAGTGATGCGGTAAAATTTTGCTGTATTTTAGCATTGAATCCATAGAATAATGTCATATAGCCAACGCGAAATTGTTCAGCGACTGACTGAACTGAAAAATGAACATCGGGAGCTTGATGAAATCATTGAGGTATTAATTCGTTCTGGTGAAATCGATGAATTAAAAATAAAACGCCTGAAAAAGCGTAAATTACGTATCAGGGATATGATTATTTTGTATGAAGATATGTTGATCCCCGACATTGATGCTTAATGGCAGATGCTTGATGCTTGAACCTTCGCCCTTATATCTTGGTCTATAACTAAAAACCCACTATTTATGATGCAAAAAATTAAACTTCTGATGTTACTGTTGTTAAGTGCAGTGATGAGTTTTTCAACTTCGGCTGCACAAATATCAACTGAAGAGCCTGAATTTATTCAATGGCTTGATCAACCCGGTCACAAAGCTTTACAAGTTTCTGTAGTGCGGTATCAATTCAGAACAGGCGGTGATGATCGTTATGTTGATTTGGTGGGTGCGGTACATGTCGGAGACAAACAGTATTATCAAGCATTAAATAAAATGTTTAAGGACTATGATGTGGTGTTGTATGAACTGGTGGCACCAGAGGGGACGAAAATTCCCAAAGGAGGTATGGATAACGAAGAAAAAAGCTGGATTTCCGCCATACAAATTGGCATGAAAAATGTACTGGGATTAAGTTTCCAGATGGAGGAAGTGGACTACACCCCCAATCACTTTGTTCATGCCGATTTCACCCCTCAAGAATTCAGCCAAAGCATGAAAAACAAGGGAGAGTCCTTTTTCAGCATGTTTTTCAAATTATGGCGGGCCAGTGTTTCACAACAATTAACCGGACAATCATCAGCAAGTGATTTTGACATGATGATGGCTTTGATATCATCTGACAGGGAAAATGCATTGAAAGAAATTATGGCCAAAGAATTGGCAAGTACTGACGGGATGTTTAAGGTTTTGGAAGGACCAGAAGGTTCGACTTTGGTTGCTGCCAGAAATCAAAAAGCATTGAAAGTACTGCGTGAACAAATGAAAAACACGGAAAATCAATCATTCGCTATATTTTATGGTGCGGCTCATTTACCAGATTTTCATGAAAGGCTGGTGCGGGATTTTGATATGGTGCCGGTATCAGAACAATGGCTGGATGCCTGGAAAATAAAATAACAAAATAATATAAAACAACAATGTCAGAAGCTATCAGAAAACTTGAACCACAGGCGCTGTGGAACCATTTTGCCGATTTGAATGCCATCCCTCGTCCATCTAAGAAAGAGGACAAAGTGCGGACATTTATGGTTGAATTTGGCGAAAAATTCAATCTTGAAACCACAGTCGATCCGGTTGGCAATGTCATCATCAAAAAACCAGCCACATCTGGTATGGAAAATCGCAAAACCATCGTAATGCAATCTCACCTTGATATGGTGTGCCAAAAGAACAATGACACCGAATTTGACTTTGATACCCAGGGCATCAACATGCTGGTTGAAGGTGATTGGGTCACTGCCGATGGCACCACCTTGGGGGCAGATAATGGTTTGGGCGTATCAGCCATCATGAGTGTGTTGGCAGCTGATAACATTCCACATCCTGCCATAGAAGCGTTGTTTACCATTGATGAAGAAACTGGCATGACAGGTGCTTTGGGCTTGCAGGCTGGTTATCTGGACGGAGAGATTTTATTGAATCTGGATACAGAAGACGATGATGAAATTGCCATGGGATGTGCTGGTGGAATCGATATCACGGCTGAAAAAGGCTATAGCACAAGCAATCCAACTGGTGATAAAGCCTACAAAATCAACGTGAAAGGCTTACGCGGCGGGCACAGCGGTATTGATATTCATAAAGGTTTTGGTAACGCCAATAAAATGATGAATCGCCTGTTGTTTGCTTTGCAAGATCAGGTGCAAATTTCAGAAATTGATGGTGGCAGTTTACGCAATGCCATCCCGCGAGAAAGTACCGCAATCATTGTGACCAATACCGATATCAGCGCCACATTCACTCAGGTTAGAGATGAAATCATTGAGGAATACCAAAAAATTGAGCCTAAGCTGGAGGTCCTGTTAACAGAAACCAACATGCCAACAACGGTGATGGTTGAAGAAGAACAAACCACTCTGATTAGAACTGTTTACACCATTCACAATGGTGTGTTTAGAATGAGCCCTGATATTGAGAATTTGGTTGAAACTTCGAATAATCTGGCTCGGATTTTGGTTAAGGACGGGCAGATTAAAGTGTTGAGCTTAACTCGTAGTGCCACTGAAGCAGGTAAAATGGACATGGCTAATCAAGTGAAATCTGGGCTTGAGATGGGTGGTTTTAAGGTAACGCTCGATGGATCTTACCCCGGCTGGAAACCCAATCCTGACTCTAAAATTCTTAAAGTGCTACAAAATATTTACCAGCAAATGTTCAATGGACAACCCAAAATTATTGCTTATCACGCGGGTTTAGAATGCGGTATTTTAGGTACCAATTATCCTGATATGGACATGATTTCGTTTGGTCCGACCATTCAAAGAGCCCATTCGCCTGATGAACGTGCCAGCATTTCATCAACGCAGAAGTTTTGGAAATTTTTGCTGGAAGTTTTAGAAAATATTCCATTGAAGGCGTAGTGTTTCTTTAACATGCCAGAGCATACTGAAGTAATCATTATCACACGCTAATGTTGAAAAATTGATTGGGTAGTCAGCTTTAGCTGACCTGATGTGCTTGATAATGGTTATGCGTTGATTAAAGTCAACTACCCTAAAACTTCAAGTCACAATAACCGCTTATTAAAGAAAGGATGCCGGCGAACCGCCGGCGGTCCTTACATTAACCAGCTTCAAAGCCTGAACGGAATATACTGTCGAAGTCGTAATTAGGTTGGGTGTTGTATCCCGTGATAACACCCAGTTCGGTGTAATCGTTATAACCGGGAAAAATGTGTCCCAAAAATGGATTGCCCATCCTTTTTAGGATGACTTCACTGACTATATCACGGTAATCAACAGTAACATCCACATCATCACCTTCAAACAACTGGTTTTGACCTAAACCAGGGAAGGTGCCATGAAAGCCTGGAACGACATTGTCGCTAATTATAAACATGGGGTTACCATAGCCATGGTCTGTACTGTTGTCAGAGTTTTGATAGGCGCGACGCCCGAATTCAGATTGTACCACCACGGTAAATTGGCCATTGTGGGTCGCTGCCAAATCCTGATAAAAAGCATATAACGCTTGAGATAAATCAGTGGCCAAATCATTGAACACATTTTCTTGGTTATTGTGTGTGTCCCAACCTCCTGTTGGTACATAGGCCACTTCCAGATCAACATTGGCTTTATATAGTTGAGCAACTGCTTTAAGTTGGTCGCCAATAAAACTGGTTGGATAGACTGCGCCATTGCCTGGGGTATAATTATTCCAGTCAATGCTTTGTATAATGGCTGAAGCGTTCAATGTTTGTTGTGCACTGAAGCGTTCGGGTGTGGTTGCCTGGGTGTTAATTTCAGTTAATGTATTTTGCATTTCTGCTTGCCAGCTCCAATGTCCAGCATTTAAGCCAAAACTACCTGGATCAGCCATCACTAATGTGGCGGCATCTGCCAATACCGCATCGGTGGTGCTGTAATTAGGCACCAGTGAAGGAATGAGTGCATTCTGAGGTGTGTATATAGATGATTCAAAATAGCGGGTTAACCAACCTGAGCTGGCTCCTGAAGCACCCGCAACACCTAATTCCAAATAGCGGGTAGCCTCAAAATGGCTGCGATTAGCTTCGATCAGGCCTGTGGCATGAACAATACACATTTTGTTGTCATTGAACAGTTGAGCCAGTTCTGCCGCCGCTGGATGCATACCAAAACCTGGAAAACCGTTCAAAGTCAGTGAAACATTGTTGGGAACATGCAAAGTGGGGCGAAGGACGTCCCTGTATTCTGTGTAATTGGCTCCAGATTTAGGTGGAACCATATGAAGCCCATCCATGCCTCCATTGAGGAATACATAGACCAGTAAGTCACTACCAGATTGAGAACCTTTGGTGAGGTTTTTAGCAAAACCCAGTTGTAAGCCGCCCATGCCTGCTATAGTAACCAAACCCGAGCCTTTTATGAAATTTCTGCGGTTCATTTTTTTCATGTCAAACTCCTACCTATAACTGAACTCAGCTGTCATACAAATGGTAGCAACCAAGGCAAACAGTCGTTCCTGGTTATAACCTGGCCAGTCATTACTATTTAAATCAATAGGCATATTTCTGCCTTGAGGATTACCATTGGTGCCACCTTCATCTGAATGTGTTAAGGACATGAAATGCGCCAACCGATCTTGTGAATGTGCATCAGGCGGTATGCCACACAGACGTTCATACCAATAATTCACGAGATTGTTAGCGGTGATGTCATTGGTATTGGTGAAATAAGTGGTTGTTTGCGATAGTATGCTGTTATAAGGCACCTCGGTGTTTTCTTCGCGTTCCTTGCAAAACCATTGGATATAACGCCAAGTCATCATTTGGCTGGATGAACCCAGCCAATGGGCTTTGGTGTCGGGATAACCATTGGGAGAGGTCCAGCTGAATGGATAACCGCCTGAATCCGCAAAAACCCATCGGTGGGTATTGGTATCACTTTGGGTCGGGTTAAAGCTGTAGTTAAAGCCAATCTGACGCATCACAGCGATACTCTTTTCAAATGGACGTTTAACCTTTTTACCCCATGTGTTTAAGAACTCTGTTGATTTCAATAACACATCCATGGCTAAAGCAATTTGATTGGATTGGTCCCAATTTTGTTGTAATACGTTGGCCACTTGATTGACAATTGCTGGTGTGGGGTTATCAGCAATGAAACGGCGACACATTTTTGTGGCTAAAAAATTGGCCGTGCCTGGATGAGCAGCCAACATCTGAAGTACATCGACCACATCTGCTTCAGGGTTACCAGGATCAAACTCATAGTATTCACCTAAAATTCTAGAGATGCCATCATAATGCCAGTCTTCCCGAAATAAAAACTCACCGGTCGGGGCATGTCCGCCATCATCATCTGACCAATGCGCACCATCGTATGACCAGCCAGTCAATAATCTGGCCATATAATACACATCACGTTCTACATAACCTAAGCGCCTTCCCTGACCATCCGTTGGAACATCTTGCCAGGCCATATGTCCATAATAGTTAGCTGCACCGAGGGTATGAAGTTCCAATAATTCTCGTGCAAAATTTTCATTGGGAGCTGTGACATTATTGGTGGCATTGCCTAAATACATCATCATACTGGTGGAGCGGGTGACTGCATACAGCATGTCATAAAAGTTACCCAGGGCATTGGCTCGAATTACTTCACGATCATAGTAAACGAACATACCAGGAATGCCATCACCGTCCACATAAACGCTGAAATGGTTGTGCCAAAAATCAGTCATGGTTTCGAACAACTGTCTTTTAGAATGGGTCGCTCGGATAAAAGTGGCAGCAATGGTTTCTCTGCTTGGTCGGATATGATCTTCCCAATCGATGGGCGTATTGTCAGGCCTGCGAATATGATCCTGATACAATTGCTGGCGTGTTTTATTAAGTGTAGTAAAACCATTACCCGCACCTAATAATGCATCGGTTGAAGAGTCATCAATGTTGGTAAAATCCAATTGTTCATCAATGTAGGTAAAAATCTTGTCTTGTGTGGTATTGCCTGACAGACCTTCGATATAGGCTGTATCTTCAGGAGAAGGACCAAAAGCCATTTTACTCAGTACATGATGAATGAGGTTTGGACTAACCACACTGCCTTTATTAACCGGCTTGTGTTTGGTCATCGACACAAACTTTCGTTTAGATTTTGTTTGGCTGGCTTTGATAACCTGAGGTCTTTCCGATGGAGGAATATATTGTTTCTTAAAAATGTTCATTCCACTCTTTTTTGATTAATTTAACTTCATAACAGTGTAAATTATATAGCCGAAAGATTTGGGTATTGGATCACATTCTTTTGTTGGAATTTGGATAAATTGATGTCATTTCTTGTTTTTTAACAAATGACCTGTATGGTTGACTCAATGAGAAAGTTTAAAATAATACTGGTATGGGCATGGGTGACATTTTTTGTTACCAGCTATGCAGAGATTCACGAAGTGGTGGTGCAGGACAATAACTTCACGCCAGCCAATCTGGGTGTTTTGGCTGGTGATACCATCCGGTGGTTTAATCAGGGTAATAACAACCACAATGTCGCTTCAACAGACTTAAACTTTCTGTTTCGTTGTGCAGCTGGTTGTGATGACACGGGAGGCAATGGTGATCCTGCTGGCAATGGTTGGATTTCTGAAGTCACCTTTCATCAAGTGGACGCCAGTATTCCATATATCTGTGAACCACATGTAGGATTTGGTATGACTGGTTCAATATCTATACAAACCCCAACTGAATTTGCTACAGTGGTGGTCAGCGATGCCAACGGTTTCGAACCACAAAGTTTAACCATTGTACAAAATACCCGTGTTCGTTTTACCAATGCGGGTGGCGCTCATAACATGGCTGCAGATGATGACAGCTTTCGGTGCGCCCATGGCTGTCGTGATGATGGCATAGAGGGCGTAGATGAGTTCACCGGATTTCCCTGGCAGATATTCATGAAGTTTACTGAACCTGGAAGTTATGCCTATCATTGTCAAAATCCAGCACACACCGAAACCGGAGTTATCCACGTGTTAAGTGATGCCATTTTTGAAAATGGGTTTGATTCCCTTTAAAATAGTCGCTTTAATTAACAACACCCACCGATGACCAAATTCACAGGAACAGACAACTATGTCGCTACAGATGAGCTGCAATTAGCAGTCAATGCGGCAGTAACCTTACAACGCCCTTTGCTGATTAAAGGCGAGCCAGGAACCGGAAAAACCATGTTGGCCGAAGAAGTGGCTGGGGCCATGGGCAAAAAACTCATCAGCTGGCACATCAAATCCACCACCAAAGCGCAACAAGGTCTGTATGAATACGATGCGGTTTCACGATTGCGTGATTCGCAATTGGGCGATGATAAAGTGCATGACATCAAGAACTACATCAAGCAAGGCATGTTGTGGCAAGCCTTTACGGCTGACGAACAGGTGGTTCTGCTGATTGATGAAATTGACAAAGCCGACATTGAGTTTCCCAATGATTTATTGGTTGAGCTTGATAAAATGCAATTCAGTGTGTATGAAACCGGCGAAACCATCCAAGCCAAACACCGACCCATTATCATCATCACCAGTAACAATGAAAAAGAACTGCCCGATGCTTTTTTGCGCCGTTGTTTTTTCCACTACATTAATTTTCCTGATAAACAGACCATGCAGGAAATCATCAAAGTACACCATCCTGATTTGAAAAAAGGCATGCTCAATGCCGCATTGGAAGTGTTCTTTGAAGTCAGGGAAGTACCTGGATTAAAGAAAAAACCTTCGACTTCAGAACTCATTGATTGGATTAAATTATTGGTAGCCGATGACATCCCCATTGAAACGCTACAGAACAAAAGCATCAAGGAAGCAATTCCGCCGTTGTATGGTGCTTTGCTGAAAAATGAGCAAGATGTGGAAATGCTGCAAAAACTGGCTTTTATGATGCGCCGTCAGGGTTAAATACATCGAGAATATGATTTTGCTTACAGGTTTATGAAATTAAGTATCGAATATGAATTAGAAAATGCTGGTTGGGCTAGGCTTAAATTATCTAATGAAACTGACTCTTATGAAGCTTCCGTGTCCTATTTAAATGACAGTCTTTGTGAATTAGCTCAGTTAGCTATTGATTTGAAAAATGGGCGAAAAGAAACGAAAACCATATTTATGGATGAACCGGGGGAATTACATCTGGTGATTATATTGAGAAATAATTTGGCAGAATATGAGGCCAGGTGGTTCGAGGACTGGGCAAGTTGGAATATGCACTCAATCGATGATTATAAGGTGGTGCTGTCAGGCGGTACTTGCCCGAATCAGATCATTGAGCAAATCACCTCCATTTTATTAAATATTATTGATAATGTGGGAATGGAAAAATACAAAGAACTTTGGGTGGAGCACGATTTTCCGGCTAAACATTTAGACGAGCTTTTAAATGTTTAGCCAAACATTTTTTTGCTTTCAGTATATTTGAGGTGTATTCGTGCCTTAATTTGCCGAATGTATTATTATGAAATTTATGTGTTATGTTAATTGATTTTTTCTACACACTGAAAAAAGCTGGATTGCCGGTATCCATCAAGGAGTTGCTGGTGCTGCTGGATGCGCTGGAACAACAAGTGGTGTTTGGTTCAGTCGATGACTTCTATCATCTGTCCAAACTGTGTATGGTAAAAGACGAAAAACATTTTGATCGTTTTGATTTGGCCTTTGGGCATTATTTTCATGACCTGGAAATGATTGAGGATTTTGAGTCATTTTTAATCCCGCATGATTGGCTGAAACCAGATTGGATCAAAAACCTCACCGAAGAAGAGAAAGCGCAAATTGAAGCGTTGGGTGGTTTTGATAAATTGATGGAAACCTTGAAAAAACGCCTGGAAGAACAACAGAAAAAACACCAGGGCGGTAACAAATGGATTGGCACGGGTGGCACATCACCGTTTGGCCATAGTGGTTATAATCCTGAGGGCATTCGCATAGGCGGTGAAGGCCGCCATAATCGTGCCACCAAGGTTTGGGAAAAACGTCAATTCAAAAACCTTGATGGAACCGCTGAACTCAATACGCGCTCAATGAAAATGGTGCTACGCAAACTGCGAAAATTTGCCCGTACTGGTGCGGCTGATGAACTGGATTTGGCTGGCACCATTAAGTCCACCGCTGACAATGCAGGTTTGCTCGATTTAAAAATGCGGCCAGAACGTCACAATGCGGTGAAATTACTGGTGTTTTTCGATGTAGGTGGTTCAATGGATTACCATGTGCAGCGATGTGAAGAATTGTTTTCAGCGGTCAGATCAGAGTTCAAGCACTTGGAGTATTTCTATTTTCACAATTGTATTTATGAAAAGTTATGGAAAGACAACCATCGCAGGTGGCAGGAAAACATCAGCACCTGGGATGTACTGAATACCTTTGGTTCAGATTATCATGTGATGATTGTTGGTGATGCGGCGATGTCACCGTATGAAATTTCAGAACCCTATGGCAGTGTTGAACACATGAATGACGAATCCGGTTATACCTGGATGCAGCGTTTGTTGGAGCAATGGCACAAAATGGTCTGGCTTAATCCGGTGCCAGAAGAATACTGGTCTTATACCCATTCAACTGTAATGCTGCACAAAATCATGTCCGAGCGGATGTATCCATTGAGTTTGGATGGCATTCAGTCGGCAATTGACAACTTAGCGAAGTAGAGAAACGATGAGCAAACAATCACTCAATATAGCCATCCTCACCGTCAGTGATACGCGAACCGTTGAAACCGACACATCAGGATTGTTTCTCAAAGAAGCGGCTAGCGCCGAAGGCCATCAAGTGGTCTTTCATGAAATAGTCAAAGACAATCAAGACACCATCCGTGAACAGGTTAAAAGCTGGATGGCAGATTCAAAGGTTCAAGTGATTTTACTTACTGGCGGTACGGGCTTTTCGCCCAGAGATATGACGCCTGAAGCCATTGAGCCCTTGTTTGAAAGAAGTATTCCAGGATTTGGTGAACTGTTCAGAATGATTTCCTATGAAGAAATCGGCACCTCCACCATCCAATCCCGCGCGCTGGCTGGCATCGCTAACCATACCCTGATTTTTGCTTTGCCAGGCTCAACCGGTGCCTGCCGCACCGCCTGGACCAAGATTTTGAAAGAGCAGTTGGACAGCACGCATAGGCCGTGTAATTTTGCGGGTTTATTAAAATCTTAAAATTTGTTGAGTCATTCCCGCGCAGGCGGGAATCTTTTTCAAACTGTCCAAAATATAAATACCATCTTTTGACTAATATTAATTTTGCAAGCCCGCCCCTCTTAAGAGGGGAAAGTAAACTGTATATTTTAAGCTGAATCAAATATATGAAGATTTAATCAACTTGATTGGTTTATAAAAAATGGAATAAGCTACCTCCCCTCTTGAGAGGGGTGCAGGGGTGTGCAAGATGCTAATAAAAACTTAATAAATTAATTGAATTATCGATAGAACTAACGAAGAAATAGATGCGAAAATTTAAAAATTTAACAAAAAATAAAAATAAAGTTCTCGCTGAAAAATTTTCATTTTTGTTGAAGTACAATGATGATTGTACAAAAAATGATTGCAGCTGGGCAGCAATAACTGTCTTTGATCATTGGCTTTACGAGTCGGACTCTTTTCACTTGATAGAAAATGCAACTAAGTCTCAAAAAGTATCTTGGGATAAAGCAATTAAAAATTTTATTTTAGAACTGGTAAAGTTAGAAACACCGTACAAATATAAATTTATAGGACGAAATACAAAGCAAAAATTACAATTCTCACAATTTATAAATAAAGTAGAATTTGGGGAATATTTAACCAGAAAATACGATGAAACCTACTCACCAAATATCGTATTTAATAATTTAGGAGTTGTGTTTTTTTTTGAAGATTACTGGACAATTCATTTTAAATACAAAAAACAAGAAGACTGTCTGGAGATGTTGAAATTAATTAATGAAATAGGCTTATATGTTTTGCCTGCTTACTCTGCCGGGCACTTAAACAATTACCAAGAACTATCTACATACATGATTCAACAAGGTTTAAAATAATCTATTCAATCTGGTATCAAACCTTCTCACCCTTCAGCATCGCCTTAATCTCAGCCAGTTCTTTTTGTATGTGGTCCAGTTGGGTCAGTTCTTCTTCGCTGTTGTCGATCAACAGCTGTCTTTCATGAGCAGAGTTTTCTTTTTCCAGTACGTTGACTACGATACCAATCACCATGTTCAAAAAGGCGAAGGCGGTGAAGAAGATGAAGGACAGATAGAAAGTCCAGCTCAGCGGATAGAGGGTCATGGTCTCGTACATCACATCGGTCCAGTCTTCGAAAGTCATCACCCGGAACAGGGTTAACATGCTGGTGGCGATGTCGCCCCAAAGAACGGGGTTGATTTCATTGAAGAAGAAACTGCCAACTGCGCCGTAAATGTAAAAGATGATGAACATCAGTAACATGATATAAGACAACTGTGGCATGGCTTTGATCAAGGAGTTAATCAAGATGCGTAATTCAGGAACGATGGAGACCATCCGCAGTACCCTGAATACTCGCACCAATCTACCGACCAGCGCCATTTCAGAATCTTCAATAGGTATCAGGCTGACAATCACAATGAGGGTGTCAAAAACATTCCAGCCACTTTTGAAAAAAGCTTTCTTGTTATCTGCCGCGATAAAACGTATTGATATTTCTAGCAGAAAGAAAATGGTCACCGCCCAATCAGCATAATTCAGGAATGACACAAATGAAGGTGGTAAATGATAGGTTTTGGCACCAATCAACAGTGCTGAAAGAATAATCACTGTGACCACAGACCATTCAAAGATTTTATTGTCTTGGATTTGTTTTAATCGATTGCGCATGGTGACTAGGCTCAAAATGTTGATGTTTATGGGGTTGTTTTAGGTAAAAACAATCTTCACTTCCAATAAAAAAGCCGATGTAGATAGGCATCGGCTTTTTCCACGGTTGAATTATATTTCAATGAGAATGTTCTTTACCATCCTGGTGACTGTGTGTTTTCGATAAACCATTGAACAATTGTTGGGTCATCCGTTCGGTGGTGATAAAGCCCCAGTTCCAATCATCATGGTATTTTTGTAATGGATTGGCTTCCAAAATGGTTTCCAATGAGTCACCTTTTTCAATGTGTTTAGCGATGATACTTTTGGCATCAATTAACATATCAACAGCGGCTTGCAAATCTTTTTTATTACCTAATGGTCCATGGCCAGGTATGATTTTGGTGTCATCATCGGACATGCTGATGATTTTCATTTGTGCATGAATATAACCGTCGACTGAGCCACCTGAGTCTAGGTCAATAAAAGGGAATAAGCCATTGAAGAAAACATCACCAGTATGAATCACATTGGCTTTGTTGAAATGAATGAACGCATCACCATCAGTATGAGCATGAGGTACATGAATGGCGGTGGCTGGCTGACCATTGAAATGAAAGGTCATTTGGTCAGAGAAAGTCAAAACAGGCAAGGCGTCTTTGGGTGCAGGAATCATGCCTTCACCAGTCTGGATGCCGTTTTTCACCATATGTGCACGCAGGTTATCATGGGCAACGATGTGTGTGTGCCCACCCATGGCGGTGTTGTTGCCGGTGTGGTCACCATGAACGTGGGTGTTGATCAGAAAGTCAATTGATTGGTCTGTCAATTCCTTGATGGCCTGGGTCATGATATCCATAAACGGGGGCATCGAGTCATCTATCAAAACCACGCCGTCATCACCGACCAGTAAACCCAGATTGCCACCGGTAAATCCACCTTCGCCTTGTAGCATGTAAATGCCATCACCAACTTGAGTGGTGGCAAAGCTGACTTTGGGTTCTTCTTTGGCTAAGGTTAAACCACTGATCAATAAACCCAATACCCATGTAATGTTTTTCATTTTTGTCACCTGTGAAAATTTTTTAGCAAGTCATTATAAACGTTTGCTGTGTTTTTAATATGTGAATGTCGTGTTTTTTTTGGGCTTTACGTAGTTATCAATAATCAATAAAACTTAACTGAGCCATGAAAACTAACATTACATTATTCCTGTTGCTGGTAACTCAGGTCATCTGTGCCGATGAATATGTCATCCCAAATGCTTTTGTTGCAGGAACACCAGCTCGTGCCGCTGACGTGAATGGTAATTTCAATGCTGCCAAAACAGCCATTGATGACAACAATGACCGAATTGCCAACTTAGAAGCGATGGTGTTGAGTTTGCAAAGTGCTGTTTCGATGATGCAAGGTGAGCTGAGCAATGCACAGGACACCATCAACGGTTTAAATGCCAGACTCACTGCAGTTGAAGGCAATACGGTACTCGAACTGGATGGTCATTTGTATAAGGGCACTGTCAACGGCTATCAGACTGCCGTCTTTGAAGCCCTAAATGTGCAGGTCAACAATGGCACAGGTTCAACAAGTGGTGTGGTCAATGGTTTGGGTAATCTGATGGTTGGTTACAATGAATCGAGTGTGCTTGCACCAAATTTCTGCTCGGATCCACAATATAGCAATCAGTCAAATTGTGAGTCAGCCGGACAGTTCTGGAGCTCTAATATTCGGCGTGGTTCGCACAATTTAGTCGTTGGAGTGGGCAATTCCTTTGATGATTTTGGTGCCATTGTCAGTGGCTTCCTCAATGTCTCAAATGGGGCTTATGCCAGTGTAACTGGCGGAAAAGGCAATATGGCCATGGCTAACTATGCCAGTGTGACCGGTGGTGAAAATAACCTTGCAATGGGACAATTTTCCAATGTTACTGGCGGTAAAGAAAATGCCACAACTTTTAGTTATGCCAGTATTTCAGGAGGCTACCAGAACATCGCCAGCGGTGGTTTTTCAAGTATTTTAGGTGGAAGTACCAATCATTCTATAGGAGATTATTCCAGTGTAGTAGGAGGTAAAAGTAATCGAGCGGAAGGTATTCGCAGTGTCATTATGGCAGGAGAACAAAATACTGCAAAAGGAGAGTTGTCCAGCATTTCAGGTGGTAGGTTAAATGATGCTTGGGGGAAATTGAGTCATGTGGTTGCAGGACTGGATAACTTCGCCCAAAATTTATATGCCACTTCTGTTGGAGGTTACCAAAATAGCGCAAAAGCTGACTATGCTACTGCATTGGGTGGTTCAACAAATCAAGCTTTGGGACTGAGATCGGTGGCTGTTGGTGGTAGTGGAAATGATGCTTCGGGTATTGGATCGGTGGTGCTAAGTGGTAGATGGAATGATGCAATAGGCGATGATTCAATTGTGGTATCTGGTGATGCGAATGATGCCTTAGGTACTCGGTCAGTGGTGGTTGGCGGCGTTCAGAATGAGGCAATTGGTCAGGAATCCGTTGTCAGTGGAGGTTATCTTCGTGATGCAACAGGCAGTCGGGATTGGGTGGCCGGCTCCTTATCTCAAGATCAATAAGGAAATGTCATGAAGTATCTCATTTTAATTGGTATGTTCTTTTTGAGTATGAGTAGTGATGCACAACTGATTTTCAAAAATGGATTTGAAAATACCGGAACTGTTTCTGGAATGATGAATGGTTTAGCCTCAGGTTCAATTGGGCTTCAACTCTCAACTTCGTTAGGTATCGAGACGATTGAAGTCAATGAAAATGGTGTTTTTGTATTTGGACAAGAAATCGTATCTGGTGCAAGTTATGCGGTTACAGTGAGTGCTCAGCCATCTGGTCAGTTTTGTTCAGTGAGCAATGGTGAAGGGCATATGTTGATCGGTGGTGTTGATGATGTTCACGTTAATTGTGGAGTGTCAAATAATTGGGATGAAATGAATTGGGATGAGGGTATTTGGCAATGATATAAATGGTTGATGTCGAATTGAATGCTCTGGTTGGTTCCGTATGAAACATTCAAAAAAATGATTAATAAGTCAGTCAAATTTGTTGGCAGACTATAATGGCGGTTCATTTATCAATATGAACAACCTATGATTGTCAGAAAAGCTAAACCAAGTGATTTAGAAGCCTTGAGTCAGTTATTTGATGCTTATCGTCAGTTTTATCAGCAGTCCAGTGATTTAGCAGGAGCCCGAAATTTCCTGAGTGCCCGTATGGAACAGCAGGAATCTGTGGTTTTTGTGGCAGAAAATCATGGCCAGTTGGTTGGATTTACTCAGCTATATCCCAGTTTTTCTTCCGTTACCATGCAGCGTTTGTGGATTTTGAATGATTTGTTTGTGGACTCAAATGTCAGAAAACATGGTGTTGCACAAGCTTTGATGGCAGCGGCCAAAGAATTTGCAGAGCAAACAGGCAGCAAAGGCATTATTCTGGAAACTGATTTGGATAATATTCAAGCACAGGCTTTGTATGATAAGATCGGCTATGAAAAACAAACAGCCACATACCACTATTTTTTACCGATAAATTGATGATTGAGTCCTTAAAAAAATTGAAAGAGGGTAACGCCCGGTTTGCCACAGGCAAAAGTATTCACGACATCGAATCCATCAGCTCTCAACGCATTGCAGCTGTAGAAGCGCAAAACCCCTTTGCCATCATTCTGGGCTGTTCTGATTCAAGGGTGCCAGCAGAATTGGTATTTGATCAAGGCTTGGGTGATTTATTTGTGATTCGAGTGGCTGGAAATATTGTGGCACCTTCGCAAGTTGGTAGTGTTGAATTTGCTGTGAGTATGTTTAATTCACCACTTGTGGTGGTTTTGGGGCATTCAAATTGTGGTGCCATTCAGGCGACTATTGATGCGATGAAAAACCCTGACAAACCAGGCTCAATCAATATTCAGGCCATTGTCAGACGTGTAAAACCGGCCATTGAACCCATGTTGTTAAATAGCTCACTGGATCAAATTAGCGCCGATGATGCAGTTAAGGCCAATGTCATCAAGTCGGTGGCCCAGCTCAGCAGTGCTTCAGAAATCATCGAATCTCGGGTGGCACAAGGCCGACTACAGGTGGTTGGCGCTTGTTACTGTTTAAAAACGGGTGTGGTTGATTTCTATGATTAAGTAGTCGTCTCTGAAAAAGTCCATCCTGACCTTTTTCAGTATCGGCCAAAAAACACTTTACCGCAAAAGTGCGATTTTGCTGGTGTTATTTGACCTTTCTTGAGCCTCACGGCTTAAGGTAGCACGTCCAAGTGCTATATCGTCGACCAGAAAAATGCAGGGTATCTACTATTTCTTGGTCGAAAAAAATGGAGTTTGTAAGTGATTTCTTATGTTTAACAATAAGTTATGCCTTTTTCAGGTTCGATTAAGTAGTTAAAGTTGAAAAAAACTGACCGATGTGCTCGAAAGGGCCAGTAACTTCATAGGTGATACCAAGGTTGCCATTTTTTGATGGTCCTCTTTGTGAACTGAAATACATGCGTTTAAAATCCTTGGTGAAGGCCACGCCAGTGATTTCAGATTTGTTTTGATTCTCGATTTGTAACAACGGCAAAGTTTTGCCAGATTCACTAAGTACCACGATTTGCATGTCACCACCGTCCTCACAAACATAGATGTACCCGTTGTTATCAACAGTGATGTTATCAACACCTTTGAGTACTGGGTATTGGCTGGTTTTGAAGTCGTAGATGACTTTGATTTGCTGAGTTTCGGTATTCAGTGACCAAATGCGGTTATCACCTTTGGTGGAAAAATAAATGTATCCGGCATGAAACCAGATGCCTTCTCCGCCATTGAAAATGGTCGATTGTTCGACTTGATAACGGGTTTCCAATTCAGGCTTCTTGGGGTTTGGGTTGGGGACATTGTGCCAGGTAAGTTTGGCTTCACCAGCCATTGGGTCGCCTGTCACCTCAGCCACTTGTAATTGACCGCCTTCATAGCTTGGATAGTTGGGTAAAACTGTGCGGTAAAAGCGGCCATTTTTTTCATCTTCAGTCAGATAAATGGTGCGACCCATGGGATCAATAGCACAGGCTTCATGCTCAAAAGAACCCAGGCAGGGAACTGCTTTGGCCTGATTTTTGCCATAAGGATCACACTCCCAGACCATGCCGTAAGGAAACTCTTCGGCTGAAAGCCAAGTATTCCATGGCGTTTTGCCACCGGCACAATTCCATAAAGTGTTGTCCAGTATGCGGTATGAGTCTATGACTTCTCCTTCGGCATTGAACATCAAAGCACCTACACCACCGGTTTTGCTTTCTTCATTGGAAACATAAACCCAGCCCCCTTGGTTGCTGCGGCTGAAATCTTCATAAACAGCACCGCCGTCTGGTCGTTCGTGCCACAGATAATTTGAATTTTTAGCCGCTGGCTTGCCTTCAACAGCAACAACCCTTGATTTAAAGCCATAGGGTAATCTGATACCGTTTGAATCAGCGGGTAGTAGATGCTGCATGGCTTGTTGTTGATCGAATTGTGTGGTTTTTGACCAGGCTGGTAATGCTGCGGATAAAGCTGAAATCTTTAGGATGTTTTCAATGAATTTTCGGCGGTTTTGCATGGGTGTTTATGTTTGTTTTTGTGTGTGGATTTTAATTGATTAGTTGTTACAGTCACATTAAATTTTACAAAAAGTGTTGTAGTATTTCATCACTCATTAAAAAGCCTTGATCTGTTAACTGTAAACCAACGCCGTCCATTATGAACCATTCAGTGGGGATGTGTTGGTCAAAAGTATGTTGCAGGTGTTCAGCAGGCATTCCAGTTGTGTCGGTGAATTTTTGCCAAGAAAAGGCTTGTTTGAGTCTCAGGGCGTTTAATAAAAACTCAAAAGGTAAGGTTTGTTCATCCAAAAGCCGAGTTTCAATAATGCCTTTGGCTGTACCCGCATGATTCAAAAACATTTGTGGGTGTTTCTGTTTCACTTGTCGTTGAATGGTTTTGTTCAATCCGTTGGTAATTTTACTGTGCGCACCAGCGCCTATACCCAGATAGTCACCGAATTGCCAGTAGTTGAGGTTATGTTCACTGCGAAAACCAGGGCGGGCATAAGCCGATACTTCATACTGTTCAAAACCATGTACAGCCAGAATTTCCTGTCCTTGCAGGAACATGTCATGCTGTAATTCCAAATCAGGCAAATAATCAGGCGTTTTCACAGCAAACAATGTGTTTGGCTCTATGGTTAGTTGATAATAGGAAATATGTGTGGATCCCAGATCAATTAATTGCAAAAGGTCTTCCTTGGCCGCTTGTAATGTTTGTTGTGGTAAACCAAACATCATATCGAGATTGAAGTTTTTATAACCAGCGGTTTTAGCTTTTTGTATGGCTGCTCTGGCTTGTTCACTGTTATGGATTCGTTTTAAGTTTTGTAATTGTTGATCATCTAATGATTGAATACCGAAGGACAAACGATTAATGCCAGCTGCCAAATATCCTGAGAACTCATCAAACTCCTGACTCCCTGGGTTCACTTCCATGGTGACTTCAGCGTCAGGACGCAATGGTAACAAAGCGCGCAACTGTTGCATCAGTGATTGCATTGCTCTGGCAGAAAATAAACTGGGTGTGCCACCCCCCATAAAAATGGTGTTAACCGTTCTGCCCCAAACCTTTGGCAAGTCCTGTTGTAAATCCTTGAGCAAAGCTTCGATATAGGTCAGTTCTTCGATCTTGTTTTTTAATTCATGTGAATTGAAATCACAGTAGGGACACTTGCTGACACACCAGGGAAAGTGAATATACAAACTGAGCTTGGGTGGCATCATGGCGGTTTTACAATCCAGCGATCTGGGGTTTCAAAGCAGTAATGGCTTGTCCACGATGTGAAATGGCTTTTTTAATTTCGGCTGGCAGTTCAGCAGCGGTGCATTGATGATCGTGTACGTAAAAAATGGGGTCATAACCAAAGCCATTTGAGCCACTGGCTGCGGTTGTTATTGAGCCAGGCCAGATGCCTTTGGCAATCAGAGGGTCTGGATCCTGATGATGTCTCATATAAACCAGACAGCAAAAAAAATAGGCATCACGATTATTGATACCTTCCATATTTTTCAATAATAAATTCAGGTTCTTCGACGCATCACTGGGTAAACCGGCATAACGGGCTGAATAGACACCCGGTTCACCGTTAAGAGCTGGTACTATTAAACCGGAATCATCGGCTAAGCTCGGTAAACCGCTCAATTGACTTGCATGTCTGGCTTTGATGATGGCGTTTTCGACAAATGTGGTGCCTGTTTCATCCACTTCATATTCGCTGGTTTTTGGCTGTGGAACTAATTCGATGCCTAAATCGACAAAGGCATCATTGAACTCTTTGAGCTTACCTACATTACCGCTAGCAAGCATTACTTGTTGAATGGGTTTCATTACTTTGCCAATGCCTGGTATTGAGCTTCTATCAGTTGTTTAATGCCATGTTCAGCCAGATCCAACAATTCATTCAACTCTTCTCGACGAAACGCATGACCTTCCGCTGTGCCCTGAACTTCAATGAAATGTCCACCATCATTCATCACTACGTTCATGTCAGTTTCGGCATTGGAATCCTCAGGATAGTCAAGGTCAAGGACAGGCTCATTGTTATAAATGCCAACAGATACAGCAGCGATTGAGCCATGAATTGGGTTGGTTTTGAGTTGGCCAGTTTTAACTAAATGTTCAACAGCATCACACATCGCCACATAAGCACCCGTGATGGAAGCTGTTCGTGTGCCGCCATCGGCCTGAATTACATCACAATCAACGGTAATCACCCGTTCTCCCAATGCTTTCAAGTCCACCACAGCTCGCAAGGAACGTGCAATCAAACGTTGGATTTCCAATGTGCGTCCACCTTGCTTCCCACTGGCCGCTTCACGACCCATGCGCGAATGGGTTGATCTGGGTAACATTCCATATTCGGCTGTTACCCAGCCCTGACCTTTGCCTCTTAACCAAATTGGAATACGATCTTCTATACTGGCATTGCAGAGAACTTTGGTGTTGCCACAAGATATCATCACAGAACCTTCGGCATGCATGGTGTAATTGCGTTCGATGCTAACAGGTCTTAATTCATTGTTTTTTCGTTTTGATGGTCTCATGTTCAGGGTTTTGGTTTAAAGGCGGTATTTTACCACCACCATAGTCGTAAAGCAGAACAAGCAAGGTTAAATCACCAAACTGAACAAAAAAACAGTAAGTAAGTGAACTGGTTCATGATTTTAGAGTATTGATGGTTTGATAGATGAAAAATTTCTTATGATTTGTTAAAATAATTGTTTTATAAATTATTGAGGGTTTGTCATGTCAAGTTTAATGCCTTGGATTTTTCTGATCACATTAATTGTTTTAGGTCTTATTGCTGCAGCACAAAAAGTTGGTGAGTTGATTCCGGCCAGTAAAGGGTTAACGGATTCACTCAAACAAACTGAAGGGTGGGTTGGTTTGGTGGCGATATTTCTGGCTTTGTATTGGTTGATATTTGTGGTGCTAAGATACATTGGTGTGATGCTTCAACATGCCTTGCTTAGTTGGATCATTTCTGTGTTGGGAGTGATAGTTATGTTGGCATTGGGGTTATTGTTTGCACAAGGCCAGTTAAAAGACTGGACAAAATCAAATGAAAAGATCTCTGGTATGATCAACAGTGCAGTAGCCTTTTTGGAGCCTAAAAGAGAGGCTCTTGGATTGGTTGCATTGATTTTGGCCCTGGTTTTTCTGGGCAAAACAATCTAACTATTGACGAATTATTTGAGTGAACCCGCCTTTTGGCGGGTTTTTTGTTGGTATAAAAGTATCTTTCAAAAAAACCAATTATCACCAGTTGTTCTGTGGTTATGCTGAGTGAAAGATGCTCTCACCTATTAAGTAGAATTGGCTGCAACCTACTCTTGTAAAAGGGCATCAGAGGTAGTTATTAGAATAGAACAAACTTTTCAAGGATAACTACAACTCCCAACATTCAATTGTTCGTTTGAAGTGGCTTAAGAAATCATTGGTTTGATAGGCGTCAAGTGCACGATGGTCTATGGTTAAGCTGACGTAGCACATGGGTTTAATGACCATCATGTCCTGCCCATTGTGCTCTTCGACCACCACACGCTTTTCCATTTTGCCCAAACCCAGAATCGCTGATTGGGGCTGGTTAATAATGATTGGAGTGGCAACCAACGAACCTGATACGCCATGATTAGAAATGGTGAAAGTGCCACCTTGAATTTCTCTGGGAGTTAGCTGGTTAATTCTGGCTTTTTCGGTTAGGCGAGTTAATTCTGAGGCAATTTGTATCAAATCCATATTTTGTGCCTGGTGAATAACCGGAACAATCAAGCCGTCATCACCTAATGCTGTACCAAAGCCCAAATTTACATGTTTGAACACCTCCAGGCCATGCTCATGGAATCGACTGTTGACTTTGGGTTGGTGTTTAATGGCTTGCACAGCGGCTGCCACAAAATAGGCCGTAAAAGTTAATTTAACACCTTGGTCAGCGAATTTTTGTTTGTGTGTTTTGCGGTGTTGGATGATGGCTGTTAAATCAAGGTCAAAAACCGAGGTCACATGTGGTGCTGTTTGTACGCTGTGTTGCATGTGTTCGGCAATGATCTTGCGCATTTGAGTGTGCGGTATGATTTCACTGCCAGCATCAGTGTGTTCAACAACATCACTCACAAAAGCCGATTGATTGGGTTTTGATAAAAAGTCATGAATATCACGAGAAGTGATTCTGTTGTTTTTTCCTGAGCCCTGAATGTGGGTTAAGTTAATGCCATGCTGTTGGCTTAAACGCCGAACTGCTGGGCTTATGAAGGTAGAAGGAGGATCGGGTAGCCCAGCAGTCGGGTTTTTACGAGGTAAATCTAATGTGCCTTGATTTGGAGTCGTTTCTACCTGTTTATTTGTTTCGTTCACTGGGTTGGACACCACCGATTCATCAATGGTTCCCAAAATAATATTTTCTTCTGCAGGTTCGCCTTCACGCACCAAAATTTGCTTCAATATGCCATCAGCAGGTGCAATGACTTCCATCATCACTTTGTCAGTTTCCAGCTCAATCAATGGTTCGTCTTTGACGACAGCATCGCCGACTTTTTTGAGCCACTGAGCCACTGTGGCTTTGGTGCCTTCGGTTTGATCGGCATTCAGTTTGATTTCAATTAAATCACTCATATTTGGTCAAGCTCCATCATACGTTGGGCAATACTGTTTGGGTTCGGTAAGGCATGTTCCATCAATCGCGGATCATGAGGGTTGCCAATATCGGCAGTGGCTAAACGTTCAATAGGTGCGTCCAGATAGAAGAACGCTTCTTTGGCCAAAACAGCTGCAATTTCTGCACCAAAGCCGGCAGAGATATTGTCTTCATGGACAATCAGGCAACGTCCGGTTTTCTTTACCGATTCCAAAACCATCTCTTTATCCCAGGGTCGCAGGGTACGTAAATCAATCAAGTCTGTTCTGATGCCGGTTTGTTCAACAGCCGTTTGGCACATATGAACCATACCGCCCCAACTGACCACCGTTAACTGGTCACCTTCGGTAACTTTTTTACCTTGACCAAATGGCACAATGTATTGATCACCAGGATAGGGGCGACGTGCCCACATGTGATCTAACATTTTTCGGTGTTCGAAAAAGATGGTTGGGTTGTTGTCACGTAAGGCGTAGCGTAATAATCCAACGGCATCTTCAGCATTGGATGGCATTGCTACTTGCCACCCTATGGCATGCACCCATTTGACTTCAGCACATTGGGAATGCCATGGATCTCCACAGCCGAAATAACCACCAGCCATACGCACCACCATGGGTGCCGCGAAGCGATTATTGGTGCGCCAGCGCATTGAGCCAGTTTCGTTCAACTGCTCTTCGGCAGGATCGGCATATTTTCGGAATTGGATTTCGGGCACAGGTAATAAACCAGCCAATGACATCCCAATTGAGCGACCTATGATGCCTTCTTCGGATAAACTGGTATCAAAAACGCGTTCTTCACCATGTTTTTCTTGTAACCCTAAAGTCACCGCATGGACCCCGCCTTTAGCGCCGACATCTTCTCCAAAAACCAGCATTTTGTCGTTGTGTGTTAACTCAAAATCTAATGTCTTACGAATGGCTGTCACCATATTGATGCGCCCGGGCTCAGCAATGATCTCTTGGGAACTGGCTGGAAAAGCCGGCTTATCGGGGTGAATGCCCCCTTGTTGTTGTAACAAGGACTGGCCATTCTCGTCTTTTTCCTCAAAAGCATGGGTGTGAACTTTTGCAGGATCAGCAAAAGGTTGTTGATCGACTTTTTGAAAGGTTCTGTAAGCTTCTTCTTTGGCTTGATTTTCCATGGCCTGCCATTTGGTTTCATTGGTCAATCCTTGACTAATCATATATTTTTTTAATTTAGGCAAAGGGTCATGTTGTTGTTCAAACTGGATCCGTTCATCAGTTTTGTAACTCTGTGTATCCTGGGCAGAGTGTCCATTCAAACGCGGCACGGTCAAACGCAACAACACAGGTTTTCTTTCATTGCGTACATGGTGGTAGGCTTGTTTAATCAAATGAGCAGCTTCTTCAGGGTTGGTGCCATCCCCTGAAAGTATTTCAATGCCCTTGAATGAAGCCAGGTTTTTCACAATATTGCCACCAGGTGTCTGGAAATGCGATGGTACCGAGATACCATAACCATTGTCTTCAATATAAAACAGCATCGGTAGCTTCAAAGTGGTGGTTATGGTTAAGGCCGACCAAAAACCATTGGTGGCGACTGAGCCATCACCGCCCAAAACCAGGCCAATGGCCTCTTCCCAGTCAGTATTTTTCAAATGTGTGCGATGATATTCAATCGCTTGAGACCAACCGGCCACTGGTGTATATTGAGCGCCTACACCACCAGACATGGGTAATACACAAGCGCCAGCTTGATTGGGTTGATTAAACACTACACCAATATCACGACCGTTAGAAAAGCCACCCTGACGCATCATCGTGGCTTGTAAAAAGGTTTCGGTGGAGATACCGAGTGACATCAATAAAGGTCTGGATCGGTAATAACCGGAAACCGCATCTTTTTTACGATTCAGCAGTTGTCCCAACATGATTTGAGCCAAATCATGGCCGCGGGCTGAAAATTGATACAATACTTTTTTTTGTTTGACCAAATCATACTCTTCCAAATCATCCAATGCCCTGGATGCCAATAAAGTTTTGGCAATGTGTTGCCAGTCGAAGATATGTTGTTGATTTTCGTGGTCTTTGATCAAATGCATGGTCAGGCTCAATTTTTGGGAAAGCCATTATCTATTAAAATGGTTAAAATGTGTTTTCGATATTTGCTAATAATTTGGCTTAAAAGAAATTATATTTCTTGATTAAATTATTATAAGCAATTAAATTGTCATTCATGGATTTGTTTGACAAAAAAATTCTAAAAGCATTGCAGCTTGATGGCCGCATAACCAACAAGGATTTATCGGAACATGTTTCATTGTCTCAGGCACCATGCTGGCGTCGGGTAGATGCCTTGGAAAAACAAGGTTATATCAAAGGGTATACGGCAATTGTCGATCAGGATAAACTCGGATTAAGTATCACCGCTTTTGCGCAAATTACCCTGGATAATCATCACCCTGAAACAGTTGAACAGTTTGACCAAGGTATCCAGCAGTGGCCAGAAATTCTCGAATGTCACGCCACCAGTGGTGAGTATGATTATTTATTGAAAATTGTTGCTCGGGATATGAATGACTACAATCAATTGATTTATGAAAAGATCCTGCGCATTCCTTCTATACGTTCAATCAACACCAGTTTTTCCATGCAACAAAAGAAACGGACATCACATTTGCCTATTCAGGATTTGTCTTAAGATTGCTATAAAGGACCAATCACAGGTTGTTTGATTTTTCCATTGCGATACTCCAGTAAAAAAGGTACCGATGCTAATCGCAACCCTTGATTTACCTGCACCACAAAATGCAAATGTGGTCCGCTGGAAAAGCCGGTATTCCCTGAATTTGCGATGTGTTGCCCTGTGGCTACACGCTGTCCTTTGGCCACCACAGCAGATTCAAGTTGTAAATGCGCATAAACGGCCATCGAGCCATCGTCATGTAATATCCGAATGTAGTTGCCCCGACTCAATTTTTTGGCATCAACACCGCCATCATAAAAATCATTTGCAATGTCCATCACCACACCGCCTCGGGCTGCTAAAACCCGGGTTCCTTCGGATAAATTGATATCAATGGCATGTTTATTTTGAGTACCATGATGACTGAACTCACCATCGAAACCTTGAGTTATCATGAACTGTTGTGTTTTTTCAAAGGGTAATTGGTAGGCATAGTCAGTTTGATGTTTGGCGGTGGGATCGCCTAAAGTCGATGAATAACTGTATTGAAATGACCAGGAGCGGTTTCGATTTTTGGCACTCACAGTCGCCAAAAGGGTATCGCTTCCTGGTGGCAGAACATAGGTCTTTGGCCAATATGGTTCGACCACTGCGTTGGATTGTCGAACCACCACCATTTTAAGTTCAACTGGTCCATGATAGGGGTTTATGGCATAAAAAATGGGTTGTTGTTTGGTTCCTCGATTGATGACTTCCACATCATATTTGGTGTCTTCAGCACGAATTTGATAGGACTCAAAATCTTCCGTTTCTTCCGGCGGTTTATCTGAATAATGGGTGATACCATTTTCATCAACGTGTTTATAGTATTTTTTTGCTGCCAACTCAACAAAAAGTAACGATGTAAAAGTCAGTAAAAAAACCAGTAGGTATTTATTGCTCATGTAAAAAATGTATCAAAATCTTAACCATTAAACAAGCCAGTTTTTATATTGGGGTAAATGTAGAACAGGAATTTCACTGAATGGTGCCCAGGAGAGGACTTGAACCTCCACGGCCTTGCGGCCACCAGCACCTGAAGCTGGCGTGTATACCAATTTCACCACCTGGGCATGTTTGAAATGTGGCTTGCTATTTTACTTGAAAGCAACGATGACACAAGTTTTTTATGCCGATAGATTCAATCGCCACAAAACCATCATATTGTGTATCAGTTTTTTTAAAGGTTGGACCCAATCTGGATTGATTTCTTCAGGGTAGAATGAGCTCAAGTCATGACCGCTTTCATGCTCCATAACCAGCCAGTCAATCAAGGCGTGACCCTGGCCAGCAAATTCCCAATCAATAATCCACGGGTGGTCGCCCAACAGATTAAGTGGGTTCAGGTCATAATGACACAAATACTGACAGGCCGACCAGAATCGTAAGTCAGCCAATTGTTTGAGTTGTTGGGTGATCTCGGAACTAACGTTATGGGGAACAACTTTAAAGTCTTTCAAATACTCTGGAATGCGGTGATCCAAACGGCTGGCGGGTGCAGTGAATTGAATGCGATGTAACTGCTCGAGTTTGGATTGTAGCTTTTTGACTTTTTTAGTGCTGGAAAAATCCTGCGGTTTCCAGGTGGATTGGTGCAGATGTTCAACAATTAAATAGCCAGCTTCAGGATTGTTCTCAATGACTTTCGGCGCAATATTTAATGATTTCACCGATTGCAGGACTTGCGCTTCTAATTGACGATTGACACCCAGTTGTGTTTGATTCATCCTAAACACCCAGTTGCCTTGCGAAGTGGTCAGCAACAAAGACTGGTTGCCCAGGCCTTGCTGCATGGGCGTAACCGAAAGTAGGCCTGCTGAATGGATAACGGGAATTTCCTGTAGCTTACTTAGCCAATTGATTTGCATAACTTTGCCGCCATTTAATCATGCCAGTTACAGTTAAAACCACATATAGGGCTGACATAGCTGCATATAAGTACAGCTCTTTACTTGCATATAAGTAAACGGAAATAGTGTTAACAATTAACCAATAATGCCAATTTTCCAAAACTTTATATGCCACGAGCACAGTAGAAAATATAGCAAAACAAGTAGTGAATGCATCTAAGTAGGGCATTGCTGCTCCCCACTGACTGGTGGTGTATCCAAGCACAGGAACCATGGCGCCAGTCACCGCAATCCACATCAAATGTTTTTTTATGTGCCAACTGATGATGCGGCGTTCATGGTGATTATCCCCAAATTTCCATTGATAAAATCCATAAAAGGCCATGATAAAATAATATAAGTATAAAAGTGATTCAGATAAAAGCTCTACATCAAAAAACAAGTATACTGACACGCCTGTACTGATTATTGCAAAAAACCAACACCAGATGTTTTCTTTTATAGCCAGGAGCAAATAGATAATGCCAGTAAACACTGCCACTACCTCAAGTATGGATTGTGCCTGCCAGGCAGTAACAATTTGTGGCCAAATGTCAGCCATGGGTTACTTGGTTTCTGGCGACAAATCGCCGTTCAGCACTTTCATCACAAAAGCTGCTTTGGGTGATTGTTCATGGGTACGTTGCATTTCTTTATTGATGATACTCAAGACTTGTTGGTATTCACCATACACTTGTGTGCTCATGGTGTTTTCCACCACTTTGAGTTCTGCATAACTATTGAGGCGATCAATAAATGCTTGAATGGGTGGTATGTAATTTTGATCCAAAGGATAGAGACTGATTTCTACGGATACTTTCATGGTTTTCTCTGGTAAGGTTAATGGTCATTCCTACTGTTCAAGGAATCCACATTACCCAAGTATAACCTCAGTCATGTAAAGATTCCTTGCCTGTGGAAAATCTCAAGGTTGCTGTTTAAAAATCAAACTTGGCGGTTAAGCCGAAATGTTGCGGATCACCCAAGTGTTTGTATAGGCTGTTTTCATAGTTGGGTGGCTCCAGGCCAAAATAGAAGCCACGCACGGCATATCTTTCATCCAGCACATTGCGACCCCAGGCATAAATTGCCCAAGTATCAGCTTGGTAACCTAATTTAAGGTTCAACAAATCTTTGTTGTCAGCTTTTTGATTATGTGAATCTGAAAAATAAAAGCCATCTGAGCCATTAAAATCAGCGCGTGCAAACCAACCGGTATCGCCCTGGTAGGTCAATCCAAGGTTATAAGTGTAATCAGGCGCATGGGCTTGTTTGCGACCATTGAAGTTAGCATCTACGGTCACATAATCACTGAATGTAGCATCCAATAAACCTATGGCGCCGTGAAATGACCAGTTGCGACTGATTTGATACAGCCAATCCATTTCAATGCCTTTGTTGCGACCTTCTGCGGCATTGGCGGTCAGATAAATGAAGGTCAATGGATCAGTTGGGTCGGCTTGTACTGAAGTGCTGATTTGCATGTCTTTGCGTTGTGAATAAAATGCACTGACATTTAAATTCAATCGATAATCCAGAAACAGGGCTTTCAGGCCGATTTCATAGTTCAACAGGTATTCAGGGTCATAGGCCCGTCGGTCTTCCGGCAGTGAAACACCTAAATTAAAGCCGCCGGCTTTATAACCCCTGGAAATGGTGGCATAGATGTTTTGTTGTGCATTCAGAGCATGATTGATTGATATTTGACCACCAAACATATCATCTTTAGGAGACAGGTTCAAACCATTGCTGTCTCGATAATCACTGCTTCTTTGTTCAAAGCGCAGACCAGTCGTTAGTACCGTTTCTGTACTGAGGCGAGTGTCTAATTGAGTAAAAATAGCTAAATTGCGCGCGGAAAATTCGCTGTCAAGTTGGCGATAGACTTCATCGTTATAAAACTCATCGATGTCATTGTCTTCATCGAGTCTGGAAAAATAAATACCAGCCAGCCAATCCGTTGAGTCATTGAAAATCCGATTGCTTTCATCGGATATCAATCTAAACTCTTGAGTCAGATGACTGCGATCACGATCATTGTTGGCGGTAAAGTCAT
>JAGRJR010000029.1 GCA_020442635.1 Lysobacterales bacterium | reverse complement strand
TTTAACAACATCTGCACTAACCTCCAGTGATTGTTGTTTTATTCTATTTGTTAGTTTGTGATATGGATGTAAGCGCTTAAACAAGGTTCGCCACATTCCTGTTGCTTACTGGCTGGCGTGAAAATATTTCAGGAGCATTGGTAAGGCCTGAGAATTTTAGACACTTTTACGGTAAAAATAGTAACTTAACCATAAGCGGTAAAACAATGGGTTCAGGTATTCGATATACAGGAGCCATTCCTGTTACCGCCCAAGCTGATATACAAATAATCTCTCAACCACCTCGAAAGTGTCATATGCCATCTTCGCCAAAAGTCCTGAAAACTCAAGGAAATATAAGGATGCATGAAATTTCTTGGAAAAGTGAATCCCAAAAGCTTGGCTACACCAATGGCGATATCAGAATAACCGGAAAAATCAAAATAAATTTGAAAGGCAAAGGCATAAACCGCGAATAATGTAATCAGTCCACTGTGTTGCGATGGATTGTCAAATATCGGGTCTACAAACAATGCCAAATTATCGGCAAAAACCACTTTTTTGACTAATCCCAGCAGTATTAGCATCATACCTGATTGCGCCATGTCGAAGCTGAAATGTCTTTTTTCATCGAGTTGTTTAAAAAATTCGGATGCCCTGACAATCGGTCCAGCCACCAGTTGAGGAAAGAATGAAACAAATAATGCGTAATCTACAATATTTTTTCTGGGCTTGAGTTCTCCTCGATGGATGTCAATCATGTAACTCAAACTTTGGAATGTATAAAAAGAAATTCCGACCGGAAGCAGCAGTTCAACCCCAGGAATGGCATAGCTAAAACCAGCGGATTCAATGAGCGAGTTGGTGGTGTTGACCAAAAAGTTAAAGTATTTGAATATCCCTAAAATGCCGAGGTTTATGACAAGACTCAAATACAAAAACTTGTGCGGCTTGTCACTTTGATAATATTTCAAGCCTAAAATAAAATCACTGACAATGGTGATATATATGAGGATTAAATATGTCCAATTCCATTGCCCATAAAAGTAAGCACTGGCAAAAACCAAAAACCACATCTCTGACCCTTTGTGATATTTTCTCAATATCGCACTTACGACGAGTACTACGGCCAAAAAGATAAAAAAGGACAAGCTATTAAACAGCATAAACCATCGAGCGCTGGTCTGACAGAAAGTTGAGAATTATACAATATATGAAACAACTGTAAACCATGTTGCTTTTATTGAATATAGTACAAATTCAGTACTATTTATGGTATTATGGGCCCCATGATAAAAATGTCCAAATTAACTGAGTATGCCTTTATGGTTATCATGGCTTTAAAAAAGTCAGACCGTCCAGCATCAGCTGACTTTTTGTCCTCAGTTACTGGTTTGGAAACACCAACAGTCAGTAAAATTTTAAAACAACTAAAAAAGGCTGGAATTCTGGTTTCTAAACGAGGAGCCAATGGTGGTTACTTGTTGGTAAAAAGAAAACATGAGATTACTCTTAATGATGTTATTGTCGCTATGGAGGGTGGGATGTCTTTGACTGATTGTGCCGATGATGACAGTGCTTGTCATTTAACCAGTTCTTGTTATATGAGCGAAGGCATGAAAAAGGTTAATCAAGTCATATTAGCGGCTTTGCAAAGTGTCACAGTCAGCGATATCTTGGATGAGAAAAAGAAAATCACTTTACAGATTAAACCATGAAACAGAAATTAGAAATCAAAGGTGGCAAAAAACTGCTGGACGGGCGTGATTCGAGCAATGCCGATGAAGAAAATGCGGTCGTTAAAGCCCGTGCCAAACAGAAATATAAAGAAGGCTTTGTAACCGATATCGAGTCATATACTTTGCCACCAGGCTTGAGTGAGGGCACCATTCGGCAGATTTCAACTTTTAAAAACGAGCCTGATTGGTTGCTTGAATATCGGTTAGATGCATTTCGAAAATGGCAGCAAATGGAGCAACCCAACTGGGCCAAGTTGAACATTCCACCCATTGATTTTCAGGCCATTTCTTATTATTCTTCACCTGCTGCCAATAAAGAAAATGCACCTAAATCTTTAGAAGAGGTAGATCCGAAATTGTTAGAAACTTATGACAAGTTAGGTGTGCCCTTACATGAGCGCGAAAGATTGGCTGGGGTGGCCGTGGATGCAGTCTTTGACTCCGTTTCTGTGGGAACCACTTTTAAAGCGGAACTAGAAAAAGTAGGGGTAATTTTTTCATCGTTTTCAGAAGCTGTACATGATCACCCTGAGTTGGTGAAACAGTATTTGGGTTCAGTGGTTCCGTCTAGTGACAATTACTTTGCTGCTCTGAATGCAGCGGTATTTAGTGATGGTTCGTTTGTTTATATTCCTAAGGGTGTGCGTTGTCCTATGGAATTATCAACTTATTTCAGAATCAATGCCATCAACACGGGACAGTTTGAACGTACTTTGATTGTTGCTGATGAGGGGGCTTATGTGAGTTACCTGGAAGGTTGTACTGCGCCAATGCGTGATGAAAATCAATTACATGCAGCGGTGGTTGAGTTGGTGGCTATGGATGATGCCAAAATCAAATATTCAACTGTTCAGAACTGGTACCCTGGAGACGAAGAGGGTAAGGGCGGCATTTATAACTTTGTAACAAAGCGTGGTAACTGTCTGGGTAAAAATTCCAAAATTTCATGGACGCAAGTAGAAACAGGTTCAGCCATCACCTGGAAATACCCAAGTTGTATTTTGCGTGGTGATAATTCCAGTGGCGAGTTTTACTCGGTTGCTTTGACTAATAACTACCAGCAGGCCGATACGGGCACAAAAATGATTCATTTGGGTAAAAACACCAAGAGTACAGTCATCTCCAAGGGTATTTCAGTCGGCAAAAGTCAAAATGCGTATCGTGGTTTGGTTCGAGTGGCTAAAAAAGCCGATCATGCCAGAAACTTTACGCAGTGTGATTCATTGTTAATTGGTAAATCTTGTGGTGCGCACACGTTCCCTTATACTGAATCGGCCAACATGACGGCCAAATTGGAACATGAGGCCACCACCTCGAAAATCTCAGAAGATCAATTGAATTACTGTTTACAACGCGGTATCAGCGAAGAAGATGCCATCTCATTGATTGTGGACGGTTTTTGTAAAGAAGTTTTCAAAGAATTACCCATGGAATTTGCTGTGGAAGCAAAAGCCCTCTTAGACATCTCATTAGAAGGAGCCATTGGCTGATGTTAAAAATAAATGATGTATACGCCAAAGCAGGCGACAAAGAAATTCTCAAAGGCCTGAGTCTTGAGGTTAAACCCGGTGAAGTGCATGCCATCATGGGTCCCAACGGTGCTGGTAAAAGTACTTTGGGTAATTTGTTGGCTGGTATGCCGCATGTGGAAGCTACACAAGGATCTGTTGATTTCTTGGGTAAAGATTTGTTGGATTTGGAACCTGAAGAAAGGGCTGCTGAAGGTGTCTTTTTGGCCTTTCAATATCCGGTTGAAATTCCTGGTGTGAATAATATGTATTTTCTGCGCACTGCATTGAATGCGCAACGCAAATACCGCGGTGAAGAACCCATGGACTCTGCCCAGTTTTTGCGTATGGTGAAACAAAAAATCAAAGACATGAACATGCGTGATGATTTGTTGAAGCGGCCTGTTAATGTGGGCTTCTCTGGTGGTGAGAAGAAACGCAACGAAGTGTTTCAGATGGGGGTTTTGGAACCTAAATTGGCCATTTTGGACGAAACGGATTCAGGACTGGACATTGATGCATTGAAAATCGTTTCTGATGGTGTAAATCAATTGCGCTCATCTGACCGTTCATTCATCATCATTACGCATTATCAACGCTTGCTGGATCACATTGAACCAGATTATGTACATGTATTGGCAGACGGTAAAATTGTTAAATCAGGCACCAAAAAATTGGCGCTGGAACTGGAAGAGCAAGGATATGGCTGGCTTAATCAATAATTGGCAAGAACAAGCCAAACAACTAATAAACAAGACTGAGTCAGACTGGTTGAAATCAGTACGTGAACAGGCATTATCAAAACTGTCAGGCTTGCAAGAACCCAATCGCAAATTGGAATTGTGGCGTTATGCAGATGCCAACAGGCTGTCTCAATCCATAGCAGCCGCTGCTGAGCCAAGGCCTGAAAACCCATTGAGCTCAGAATTAACTGAACAAGCCTTAGTCATCCGTATTTCTGAAAATGGTTTTGAATTGTCAACAGATTGCCCAGATTGGTTGAAAATTAAAAATATCCAACAAATTTCAGAAAATCAGTGGCAAGAAATGATTTTCAGCCAAGAGACCGTGGTCAATTTGGCCAATGTGGCGCTGTTTAATGCGGGTGTGAACTTGGAAGTGCAATCATCGGCTGCTGAACAGGAATTGGTGATTGTTTATGATTTTAAGGATCAAGATAAGTGGCAATATGTGAGTAACCGAATTGAGTTGCCAGAACATGCAAAGGTAAAAATCACCGAGCAGTATAAGGCTGGCCGTCTAAATTTAATCAATGTTTATCACATTTCTGATCGAGCCGAATTGATAAGGTTACAGGATTTCAGATTAACCCAATCAGAACAAGTCGTTAGTTTCAATCAATTTGAAATCGCCAGTCAGGCAAGTGTTACTAACATGCATGTCCATATGGGTGGATCTATCCAACACCATTTGCATCGTGTTAATTTCAATGGCAATGAAGCTAAATACAAGTCAGGTTCAATCAATAAATCCTTTGATAACAATAATATATCAGATTTGGTTGAAGTGAATCATTTATACAAAAACAATGAATCCGATGTGACTCACCGATCCATAGCGAAAGACCGCTCGCAAATTTTTAACAATGCCAAAGCTTTGGTAGCGCCCGGGGCCGATCAATCAGAAATTGAGCAAGATTTGAAAAATATTCTGTTGTCCGAAGACGCTAAAATCTTCAGTAAGCCAGAGCTTGAAGTCTATGCTGATGAGGTGGTCGCAGCGCATGGTTCGACCATTGGTGCTCTGGATGAACAGTCTTTGTTCTACCTGCAATCGAGAGGTATTTCAATTGAACAAGCCAGAGAAATTATGATTGAGTCATTTGAACAGGAGGCATTGGTATGTTAAGAGATCAGTTTCCTGGTTTAAATATTCAGGTGCATGGAAAACCATTGGTTTATTTGGACAACGCGGCCACTGCGCAAAGACCACAGGCTGTGATAGATGCCGTTAATGATTATTACCTCAATCACAATGCCAACATCCATCGGGGCGTTCACAGTTTGAGTGAGTCAGCCACAGAGCTGTATGAGCAAGCCAGGGTCTCATTGGCTAAATTGATCAATGCACCTTCTCACAAAGATCTGATATTTGTCCGAGGCTGTACCGAAGGGGTTAACCTGGTGGCACAAACCTTTGTGCGTAATCGGGTCAAAGCCGGTGATGAGATTTTAATTTCGCACCTGGAACATCATTCAAATATTGTACCCTGGCAATTGGTTTGTGAACAAACGGGTGCAAAGTTAAAAGTCATTCCGATGAACGAGCAGGGTGAGTTGGTTTTAGATGATTTGGATCAATTGCTGAATGAAAAAACTCGATTCATGGCTGTTGGACATGTTTCTAATGCGTTGGGAACCATCAATCCAGTTAAGAAACTGATACAGGCTGCGCATGATAAAGGTGTTCCAGTTTTGATTGATGGGGCTCAAGCGATGCCACACCTTAAAGTCGATGTACAGGATTTGGATTGTGACTTCTATACGGTCTCAGGGCATAAGATGTATGGCCCAACCGGGTCTGGCGTATTGTATGGTAAAGCGGAACATTTAAATGCCATGCCGCCCTACCATGGTGGCGGTGAAATGATCAGTAAAGTGACTTTTGACTCAACGGTATACAATGCCGTTCCTGCAAAGTTTGAAGCCGGTACGCCGAATATTGCTGGTGGTATCGGTTTGGGTGCTGCTGCTGAGTTTATGATGAAGGCAGGGTTGGATAACATCACCCAACGGGATCATGAACTTCGTATCTATGCGGAACAAAAACTCAATGAAGTTTCTGGTTTGCGTGTGTTTGGAACAGCAAAGGAAAAGGCGCCGGTATTTTCTTTTGTGATTGATGGCATTCATGCCCATGATATTGGCACCATCATTGATCATTATGGTGTTGCTATCAGAACGGGGCATCATTGCACCATGCCGATTTTTCAGTTTTTTGGCGTTGCTGGCAGTTGTCGTGCCTCATTTGCTTTTTATAATACTGAACAGGAAGTCGATGTTCTGGTAGAATCCCTGCACAAAGCAAAAGCCATGTTCACATAAATGTCAGAATTAAATAAGCTGTATAAAAAAACCATATTAGAGCACAACCGAAACCCCAGGAATTATGGTATTCCTGAAAACTGGACTCATCATGCTGAGGGGTTAAATGCGGTATGTGGTGATATGGTCAATGTGTATCTGACCATCAAGGATGATGTCCTTCAACACGTGAATTACAGCGGAGAAAGTTGTGCCATATCAATGGCTTCAGCTTCTATGATGACTGAATTGTCAGAAGGCTTAACATTGGCTGATTGGTTTGAACGTTTTGAAATGTTTAAGTTGTTGATGTCAAAAGATGCTGCAGAAGATTTGCATTATGAAACTTTAGGCCCGGTAAATAACTTAGTCACCGTCAAAAAATTTCCCTCTCGAATAAAGTCTGCCACTTTATGTTGGTACGCTATGGCGGCAGCCATTAAAGGTGAACCTACCGCAACCACAGAATAAATATACATGCATCAATACGCACCCAATCATTCTCACAAACCCATTACCTGGAAACATGGAAAACAATGGCTTGAACATGGACTCATTACTTTTAAAGCAGTAAAGATGTTTTGGTATTTTATTTGTTTTGTGTTGGCCATTCTGATGTCCTCAGTAGAGTTGTTGGCACCATCTTTGGTCCCATTATTGGTTGTTTTTACCTCGCCTTTTGTAGCGGCTTTAATGATGGCTTTTTGTCAAAAGCAACAACAGGGTTCCAACATCAATCCTGCTGAAATTGGGCAAATGATCTATTCCAACTCTTCATCATTGATGATTCTGGGTCTGTTGGGAGTTGTTTTGAGTTTGTTCTTTCAATACTTACATGATCAATTGCTGATCTTTTGGGGGTTGCCAACAGAGTTAACACAAACAATAATTAAGAACATGGCTGCCAAGGAAGCTTTGATAAGAACAATTTTGAATATTTTTACCAATTTACCTCTTGCTGTGGCTTTTACCTTTTCTCCTGCTTTGATACTCTTTAATCAAATACAGCCCTTTACTGCCATTCAATCAAGTTTTTCTGGGGTAATGTACAGCTGGAAAGCATTTGTGGTGTTGATGCTCTTATTTATTCTGGTGTTTATGGTGATTCTGCTTTTTGCTGGTTTCGTGATATCAACCATGATGATGGTTTTTGGGGCTGCAAGTAATGTGTTCATCGAGATTATGGTGTTCTTTTTTATACTGACTTTCGCAGGCATAGCCATGAGCGCTCAATACCATGCTTATATTGATATTTATGGCATCAATCAGCAAGATGATAATCCTGATGAGGAAATGTTTACAGTGCTGTAAAATGACCTGACTTTTATTATGCTAACAACAAAACCTAATAATTTATGACTCAATCTTATCAATCCTCCGACATAGAAGTTCTGTCTGGTTTAGATCCCGTTAAACGCCGCCCAGGCATGTATACGGAAACATCCAGACCCAATCACTTGATACAGGAAGTGGTCGACAATTCAGTCGATGAAGCTTTAGAAGGTCATGCCAGTAAAATAAGTGTCACTTTGCATAAGGATGGTTCTATTGAGGTTGCCGATGATGGGCGTGGTATGCCAGTTGATATACATCAGGAGCATGGGGTTTCTGGAGTGGAATTAATTTTGGCAAAGTTGCATGCAGGGGGGAAATTCTCAAATAAAAATTACACCTTTTCTGGTGGTTTGCATGGAGTAGGCGTATCTGTTGTCAATGCGTTGAGTGAGCGTCTTGATGTTTGGATTAAGCGAGATGGCAAGGAGCATCACATTGCTTTTGAACATGGGGAAAAGGTTTCAGAGTTAAAAGTGGTGGGGCAAGTTGGTCAAAAAAACACTGGTACACGTGTACAGTTTACACCCGCTCCAGAGTACTTTGATACCACCAAAGTGGCAGTTAAAAAGTTGACTCACCTACTTAAAGCTAAAGCGGTTCTCTGTTCAGGTTTACAGGTTAACTTCAAAAACAATTTTGATGATACTTCTGAAAGCTGGCAGTTTCAGGACGGTTTGCAAGAATACCTCAATGATGAGATTGAAGCCGAAGAGCGTATTCCAATGGATGCCTTCATTGGCTCGCAACATGATGATGAATTTGCGGTAGATTGGGCCCTTACCTGGGTGCCTCAGGGTGAATTAGTTACTGAAAGTTATGTCAATCTAATTCCAACCGCGCAGGGTGGTACTCATGTAAATGGATTAAGAACGGGCATAACCGAAGCCATCAGAGAATATGCTGATACTCATAATTTATTACCCAGAGGATTGAAACTGGCCCCTGATGATGTTTGGGATCGGGTGAGTTATGTGTTGTCAGCCAAAATGAAAGACCCACAGTTTTCTGGTCAAACCAAAGAACGCTTGTCATCTCGTTCAATTGCCTCTTATGTGTCAAACACCATCAAAGATGCATTGATATTGTGGATGAATCAAAATGTCAGCGAAGGAGAGCAAATTGCTTTATTGGCCATTAACAACGCTCAAAATAGATTACGTAAAGCCAAGCAGGTGGTGCGAAAAAAAGTCACAGCAGGACCTGCGCTCCCTGGGAAACTGGCTGATTGTAGTTCGCAAGACCCGATGCAAGGTGAGTTGTTTTTAGTGGAAGGTGATTCTGCTGGTGGTTCAGCCAAACAAGCGCGTGACCGTGAATTTCAAGCCATTATGCCCTTACGTGGTAAAATTTTGAATTCTTGGGAAGTCGAATCCACACAAGTGATGGCATCACAGGAGGTACATGATTTGGCAGTTGCAATAGGTGTTGATCCAGGTAGTTCAGATTTGGAAGACCTGCGCTATGGAAAAGTTATCATCTTGGCGGATGCTGATTCTGATGGTTTGCATATTGCGACTTTGTTATGTGCATTGTTTTTACGTCATTTTGAGCCGGTGGTAAGAGCAGGGCATATTTTTGTTGCCATGCCGCCGCTTTATCGCATTGACGTGGGCAAACAGAAGTTTTATGCTGTGGATCAAAGCGAACGAGACCAAATTTTACACAAAATTGAAAATGAAAAATTGAAAGGCAAAATCAGTGTAACAAGGTTTAAAGGCCTGGGTGAAATGAATCCATCTCAATTGCGTGAAAGTGCCATTGCGCCAGATACCAGAAGGTTGATTCAATTAACTGTTACAGCGGGGGATAAAACCCATGGTATCATGGATATGCTTTTGTCAAAAAAAAGAGCAGGGGAAAGAAAATCATGGCTACAAGAAAAAGGCGACTTGGCTGTGATATAAATACCATGAGAAAATGCAGATGTAAATTTGTCTAGAGAAGAGTGTCTTTGTCATACCAGAGTGAACAAAATAAGAAACAATCCAGTATAGGTACGTATGTCATCTGTCTTGTGGTTTTGTTGTCATCAGTATTGATTGCAATCTATGTCAGAAACTCGCAGGAAAAAGCACTTACGACTATATTGCAAGGTCAGGCCAAAAGAACTGAATTAAAACTGACTCAAAGTGCTGAACATCTGATTGGTGAATTGTTTGCGATGAGTAAACGTTGGATCAATAACCATCGAACTTCTGAAAAAAATTGGCGAGCCGATGCCAAAGACTTTATCTCAAGATTAACCGGTGTTTCAACACTCTGGTGGGTGGATGCTGATAGGAACTTTCAATGGGGAGAATCTACAGAGCCAAACCACACAGAAATCATTTATGAATTATTACAGGATGCTGAATTCAAGGAAATACTTGATACTATGGCACAAAAGTATTTGCCTGAAATATCGAGAACTTATGACTTAGCTGGAAAGAAATGGCTGTATATTTTTGTGCCGATTGGTAGTGGTTTGAATGTAGACGGTGCATTCATCATTGAAGTTAATATAAAAAATTTTATCGATGAGCAATTAGGAGATCCGCTGGTTTCAGGGTTTTATACCGAAGCAGTTGCCAATGAAGAACTGGTTTATAGCAATGTTGTAGATGTAAAAGATATGTCTCATTTTGCAACGGCTACTTTAAATTTAGATAGTGACCAGGACGGTTGGGATTTTAATGTCTATCCAATTGCCGAGACCTCGCAAATTATTTTGTCTCCATTACCCTATTTCATTGTCGGAGCTGGGTTGGTTATTTCTTTGTTGTTTTTGATCGCATTGCTATCTAGGTTAAAAGCCACTAATCAATCGTTGGAGTTGAGTAAACAAATCAGTGAAACTGAAAAAGTTCAATTTGAGCTGGAATATCTAGCTAACCATGATACTCTGACACACCTACCTAATCGTCATTACATTAACAGATTTATACAGAAAAAAGTAAAACAAGGACTACTCAATAATCAAAAATTCACTTTGTTATTTATCGATTTAGACCATTTTAAAGACATCAACGACACTTTGGGGCATTCGGTTGGTGATAAAACTTTAAAAAAATTACCTGTTTTGTTTAATAAGGTTTTTAGACATGATGATGTGATTGCTCGTATGGGTGGCGACGAGTTTGTGGTATATCTGCCAGGAGAACTCGATGTGCCACATGTGGAAAAACTGGTTAAGCGATTTATGAAATCACTTGAATATCCTATTGAAATTGGTGAACATCAAATCAGATTGACAGGCAGTGTAGGGGTGGCCTTTTTTCCACAACATGGCACCAATGTAGTGGAGTTACTTTCACATGCCGATGCGGCCTTATACCGAGCTAAAGATCAAGGCAGAAACACTTACGCTATTTATGATTCTGAAATAGAACAAAAGGCCAAGGATAGGGTGGAATTAATTTCGCGTTTGCATACCGCCAATGACCGGGATGAATTTGAGATGTTTTTTCAGCCCAGGTACGAACTATTAAATCAAAAAATTATTGGCGCAGAAGCCTTGTTAAGGTGGAGTCCTAATGAAGCCACTTTGATTGCACCGGATAAGTTTATAGATATATTGGAAGAAACATCATTGATTATTCCAATTACATGGAAAATGTTCGAGAAAAGTTGTTCACAATTCAAACAGTTATTGAAATTAAATGATACGCTTTCACTGTCTTTTAATATTTCAGCAAAACAATTGGAGCATCCTGACTTTATCAAAAAATTACGGATCGTTTTATCTAAAACCGATTTTCCAGCCCATAATTTGGAACTTGAGTTGACTGAGCAAACATTGATTCAAAATGTTGAAAACTCAAGATATATCCTAAAAAATTTAAAACAAATGGGTATTTCAGTTGCTATTGATGATTTTGGAACAGGGTACTCTTCATTGTCTTACTTGAAAAACTTTCCGGTTGATGTGCTGAAAATAGATCAATCCTTTATTCGTGATATAGAGGTAGATAGTGGTGATCTGGAATTGGTCAAAACCATGATTACCATGGGTAAAAATCTCAATATCACAACTGTTGCTGAAGGTGTGGAGAACGAGAACCAGCTGAAATTATTGACAGATGAGAGTTGTGAGCAGGCACAGGGTTATTATTTCAATAAACCCATGCCCTTTGAGCAATTCGAAAAGCTGTTGACTAAAACATTCTCAAACTAACATCTATATCAGTTCGTTTGATTCAATCATTGTTCGTATTGCGTAACCGCGTTAATAAGTTGTTCGGTGTCTGATTGTTGAGTGGCATGAGAAAAAACCAGTCTGATGACATCGTTGTATCCAGGCCAAATATGAAACTTGAACCCCTGCTGTTGTAATGACTCAATCAATGCCATAGGCAATTGACAAAACACTTCATTGGCGTCAACTGGGTATAATAGTTTGACTTTACCTTGTGTTTTGTTTTTGAAAAGTTGTGCCTGACTGTTGGCGTGCGCGGCCATGTTCAACCACAAATCATTTTCCAGATAACGGACCAATTGTGCACTGACAAAGCGCATTTTGCTGATTAAATGGCCCGCTCTTTTTCGCAACCGTTTAATTTGTTGTGTGTATTTGGTGTTGAACACAATCAATGCTTCTGCCATCATGGCGCCGTTTTTGGTGGCGCCAAATGATAACAGGTCAATCCCGGCTTGCCATGTTGCAGCAGCAGGAGAACATTGTAATGTAGATAGTGCATTGGCAAAACGAGCTCCATCCATGTGTAGAGCCAAGCCATATTGCTCTTTTATGGCCTTAATGGCTTTCAGCTCTTCAAGGCTATAAACTGTTCCAGACTCGGTGCATTGGGTTAAGCTGATGGTGGCAGGCATCGACTCATGTTCGCCATGTACGCCTGAATTGGCCAAAAAATTGGCTAATTGATTGATGTCAATTTTGCCATGTTTACCCGATAAAGGAATGATTTTAGCGCCAGCCGTGTAAAATTCAGGGGCGCCACATTCATCACGATTTAAATGTGCATCTTCATGGCATAAAATGGCACCATAAGGCGGACAACTCAAAGCCATGGCTATAGAGTTTGCAGCAGTGCCAGTGGTCAAGGGCAAGACTTCACACCAGGCTTGAAACAGTTGCTGGCATTGGGTTGTGAATTGTTCACTGTATTGGTCATAACCATAGGACTCCTCAAACCCTTGGTTGGCTTCGTTAATGGCTTCTAATATTTGCAAATTAATGGGTGCTTCGTTGTCACTTCTGAAATTCATGATTTTATTTATTGGGGGCATCAAAAAAGTTATATAAATGTCGTTCTAATTGTTTAAGTTGCTCATGTGAACAACAATAAATACCAAGGTCTTTGGCACGGGATAAAATGTATTTATTAAGTGGCTGATAGCTGATAAGCATTGCCCGACCGGATAAGCCACCGGTTAATGACTTGATGGTGTCCAACCGATAAATGGCTGAACTAGCAGCTGCATTCTCATCAGTATTTTTTGAAAAGCGGCGGGTTTTGCATTCAATGATGTGTAATCTGTTATGGCTCATGGCGACCACGTCCAGTTCATTTCTTACTTTGCCTTGATGGCGCACTATCAACATCCCTTTTGCCACATCAGAAATATGCGAACGTTTGCTGCGCATGCCATAGATGATAGAAAACACATGGTTTTCCAACCAGCCACCATTGCAATAGAACCGGGTGTTTTCATCAGTGAACTTAAGTTTTCTACCACGTAGCGTTAACATGCCAACATCTTGAAATTGCATCAAGACCTCATGTAGATGGTTTTTTTTCATTTCATGGTTAGACAGTTCGTAACTATGACTTTGATTGGCCATCATGGCCATATAATTCAAGGAAGCTATGGCTTCATCATAAACCCCTATTTTTTCAATTATCCACTGGGTTAAATTTCTTGATCTAACAGGTTCTGGTGTTTTTTGCCCCTGATCGAGCACTTGTGTATTAAAAATTTTTAAATATTCCTGAATTTTTAACTCATGGGTTAAGTGCAAATCACTGTCAGTGCTTTTGCCAAATGCGCTTTCAGTACCAAGCCAATTTAACTCATCGGTGAATTTGTCCACCGTAAAAACTGGATAACCATAATTCAGAAATTGTTCAAAACCCAATAACACCAGTTTTTTATAACCACTAGAAGCATTGAATATCAACTTTTCCGACTGGTGTGTCTCAATCAGAAATGCAAATTGCTCACGAGCCAACTGGGTATCAAAAACCACCTCAATGGACTCACATTGAATTCCCCGTGATTGAATGGCCGATTTAATTCCGGCTATGTCATCTTCCTTGCGATGTAATAAAATGATTTTGTCCGCTTTTAAGGTTAATGCAGCACTTAAGATTCCTGCATGTTGTGGGTGGTATATGGCCAAATGAATTTGCATGGATTGATTATATGAAAAAACAGGCAAGGGTTGTGGTGTTTATCAGTTTTTTCAGTTAAAATTCGCTTTCAATTCGATAACAGTAATAAGTTGGTGAAAACCAGCTTTTTTTACGCCTGAAAGAGTTGAGTAAAGTGTCCAAGCTAAATCAAATTTTATTTCCCCCTTCGCGTCAAACCCCAGCTGTACTGGTGCTGTCAGATGGTTCAGTTTATCACGGTAAATCCATTGGTGTCAGTGGTGTTGCTGTGGCAGAAATTGTCTTTAATACAGCCATTACCGGTTATCAGGAAATCCTGTCGGATCCCTCCTATGCCGAGCAGATGGTTACCTTGACATATCCACATATCGGCAATACCGGCACCAACCAAGTAGATGATGAGTCTGCTGAAGTTTTTGCCAAAGGCTTGATTGTCAGAGATTATCCTGTAATGGCCAGTAATTGGCGATCAGAACAGAGTTTGAGTGACTATTTAACTCAGCACAAGGTTGTGGCTATCAGTGATGTAGACACCCGAGCTATTACCCGCAAATTGAGAACTGAGGGTTCACTCAATGCTTGCATCATGGCTGGTGATATTGATGAGTCCAAGGCTTTGCAATTGGCACAAGATTATCCAGGAATGCAAGGTCAGGATTTGGCTAAAGTGGTTTCATGCCGACAAGCCTATCACTGGCAAGATGGAACTTATGACTTGGAGAGCACGGCTTTTAACAACAACGCTGCAAGTAAATACAAAGTGGTTTGTTACGATTTCGGCATCAAACGCAATATCATGCGTATTTTGTGTGACTTGGGTTGTGAGTTGACTGTGGTTCCAGCCCAAACTTCAGCTGCAGAAGTGTTGGCCATGAATCCTGATGGGGTATTTTTATCCAATGGACCTGGTGATCCGGCGGCTTGTGATTATGCCATCAAAGCCTGTCAAGCTTTGCTTGAGGGTCAAGTTCCCTTATTCGGTATTTGTTTGGGACATCAAATTATGGCGCTGGCCTTAGGCGCAAGAACCATGAAAATGAAGTTTGGTCATCATGGTGCTAACCATCCCGTTGAAAATTGTGCTGATAAAACTGTGTTGATTACCAGTCAGAACCACAATTTTGCTGTGGCTGATGAAAATTTGCCTGAGTCTTTATCTATCACACACCGTTCTTTATTTGACGGTAGTGTGCAAGGTATCAGGCATAATCATCAAGCAGCCTATGGTTTTCAGGGGCATCCTGAGGCCAGTCCAGGTCCACATGAGGCCAAGAAAGTATTTGAGCCTTTTATCGAGGCGATGAAAAATAAGCAGGAGAAGGCTCGTGGGTAAAAGAACAGACATCAAAAGTATTTTGGTATTGGGGGCAGGACCGATTGTGATTGGCCAGGCTTGTGAATTTGACTATTCAGGTACGCAAGCTTGTAAAGCGCTTAAGGATGAAGGTTATCGGGTTATTTTGGTCAATTCAAATCCAGCCACCATCATGACCGATCCAGAAACAGCCGACCGTATTTATATTCAACCGATAAAATGGCAGACCGTAGCTTCCATTATTGAGCGAGAACGCCCAGATGCCTTGTTACCCACCATGGGTGGTCAAACTGCTTTGAATTGTTCATTGGATTTGGTCAGTCAAGGTGTGTTGGAACAGTATGGTGTTGAAATGATTGGAGCCTCACGTGAGGCGATTGATATGGCGGAAGACCGTGAACAATTTCGCGAAGCCATGAAAGACATTGGGCTTGAATGCGCCAAATCATTTATTGTTCATAACATGGATGAAGCTCGAATTGCGCAAAAAGAAATCGGTTATCCGGTGATTGTCAGGCCTTCATTCACCATGGGAGGAACTGGTGGTGGTATAGCCTATAACCTAGAGGAATTTGAAGACATTACCGCAGAAGGACTTAAGATGTCGCCAACTACCGAAGTGCTGTTGGAGGAGTCTTTGCTCGGATGGAAAGAATATGAAATGGAAGTGGTGCGTGATAAAAATGACAACTGCATCATCATTTGTTCCATTGAAAATTTAGATCCTATGGGCGTACATACCGGTGATTCGATTACTGTTGCACCTTCACAAACTTTGACAGACAAAGAATATCAAGTCATGCGTGATGCATCATTGGCTGTTTTACGTAAAATTGGTGTCGAAACGGGTGGTTCTAATGTGCAATTTTCTGTGAATCCAGAAAATGGCCGCATGATTGTAATTGAAATGAATCCAAGGGTGTCTCGTTCATCGGCTTTGGCCTCTAAAGCCACTGGTTTCCCTATTGCCAAAGTGGCTGCCAAGCTGGCGATTGGTTATACCCTTGATGAGTTACAAAATGAAATTACCGGTGGTGCTACACCAGCTTCATTTGAACCAACCATAGACTATGTGGTTACAAAAATTCCACGATTTGCTTTTGAAAAATTCAATAACAGTGTTGATCGTTTAAGCACCCAAATGAAATCAGTGGGTGAAGTGATGGCGATTGGTCGCACCTTTAATGAGTCATTGCAAAAGGCCTTGCGCGGTTTAGAAACTGGTAAAAAAGGCCTGGATTCACTGGTTACACAAGAAGATATGGACAATGGTTTCGATTTGATTAAGGAAATCAGAGAACCGTCATCTGAGCGTTTATTCTATATTGCAGATGCATTTCGGTTGGGTTTTGATGTTGATCAGATTAATCAAATTTCAAAAGTTGACCCTTGGTTTTTGGCCAATATTGAACGGTTGGTGCGTATAGAGGAAGCCTTGCAGCAGTCCAATTTGGCTGAACTGGATGCCGCCCAGTTACTGCAACTAAAGCGTGAAGGTTTTGCTGATGCCAAAATAGCCGAATTATTAGGTTGTGATGAGAAAGACTTTAGGTTGAAACGGCAAGCCTTGGAAGTCAAACCAGTTTATAAGCGTGTTGATTCATGTGCGGCAGAATTTGATGCGCCTACGGCTTATTTTTACTCGACTTACGAGAAAGAATGCGAATCAAACCCAAGTGACAAAGAAAAAATAATGATTTTGGGTGGTGGCCCTAATCGCATTGGGCAAGGAATTGAGTTTGATTACTGCTGTGTACATGCTGCCATGGCATTAAAAGATGTGGGCTTTGAAACCATCATGGTTAATTGTAATCCAGAGACGGTTTCTACCGATTATGACACCTCAGATCGATTGTATTTTGAGCCATTAACGCTGGAAGATGTTTTGGAAATAGTTGATGTTGAAAAACCCAAAGGCGTTATTGTGCAATATGGTGGACAAACTCCATTGAATCTGGCAGAAAAATTGCAAACTGCGGGTGTTCCAATCATAGGCTCGTCGCCTGAATGTATCGCCAAAGCCGAGGATCGTGAGCAATTCAAAGCGATGCTGGACAAGCTGGGATTAAAACAACCACCAAATGGAACAGTCACCGCAGTTGATCAGGCTGCGGCAGTGGCTGACAGGGTAGGCTTTCCTCTGGTGGTAAGACCGTCGTTTGTATTGGGTGGTCGTGCCATGGAAGTGGTACATAACCAACAGGACTTGATGCGTTACATGACTGAGGCTGTACAGGTTTCTAATGCTTCTCCAGTGTTGTTGGATCGCTTTTTGGATCATGCCATTGAAGTGGATGTCGATATTATTTGTGATGGTGAACAAGTGATGGTTGGTGGCATCATGGAGCACATCGAACAAGCTGGCGTTCATTCAGGTGATTCTTCCTGTTGTATTCCACCTTTCACATTGAGTGATAAGGTGCAACAAGAGTTAGCCAGACAATGTAAATTAATGGCCAAAGAACTGAATGTGATTGGTTTGATGAATACCCAATTTGCCATTCAGGGTGATGACATCTATATTCTGGAAGTTAATCCCAGGGCATCCAGAACGGTGCCTTTTGTTTCGAAAGCCACAGGCCTGCCGCTGGCTAAAATTGCGGCTAAATGTATGGCTGGCATCACTTTGGCAGAACAGGGTGTAAAAGAGCGCTTGCAACTGAATCATTATTCCATCAAAGAGCCCGTGTTTCCTTTTGTTAAGTTTCCCGGCGTTGATCCTATTTTGGGACCTGAAATGCGTTCCACTGGCGAGGTGATGGGCAGTGGCAAATCATTTGGTTCTGCAGTTGCGACTTCTAGGCTGGCTGCCAGTGTACAGATGCCAAGAGAGGGTAAGGCTTTCGTCAGTGTCAGGGAGGCTGATAAAGAGAAGCTAATTCCTTTGGCCAAGCAACTAAGAACTTTAAATTTTGAGTTAGTGGCCACACATGGTACTTGCAAACTGTTAAGAAAAGCAGGTTTGTTTTGTGAAAGCGTTAATAAAGTGATGGAAGGTCGCCCGCATATTGTGGATAAAATAAAAAGTAAAGAAATTGACTTTATTATCAACACCACAGAAGGCGCGCAAGCCATTGCTGACTCGGCTTCTATCAGAAAAGAAGCCTTGAAACAAAACATTAATTACAGCACCACCATAGCTGGTGCGGCTGCCACTATAGCAGCTTATGATTATATCAACAAACATGAAGTGTACTCTTTGGATGAGTTACACAGATTAGAGGACTAAAAAATGCAAAGAGCTCCTATTACACAAGCTGGTGCTGATCGGTTAAAAACTGAATTAAAAAGACTAAAAACAGAAGTTCGTCCCCAAATTATTGAAGCTGTGGCTGAAGCCAGGGCGCATGGAGATTTGAAAGAAAATGCTGAATACCATGCTGCCAGAGAACAACAGTCATTTACTGAAGGTCGCATAGCTGAATTAGAAGGGATCTTATCTACAGCTGAGGTCATTGATGTGACTAAGCTTAATGTGGGTGATAAGGTGGTATTTGGTGCAACGGTTGTACTAGAGGAAGAGGAATCAGGTAAAAATGTCACTTATCAAATTGTTGGTGATGCTGAGGCCAGTATTGAGGCTGGTAGAATCTCCATAAGTTCGCCAATTGCACGGGCTTTGATAGGAAAAAGTGTGGATGACGAAGTGGAAGTTCAGGCGCCGGGTGGGACAACGGTGTACTTTATCGAAGCCATTCAATACATTTGATGCTTTGTGGCAAGACCTCAACTTCAACGCAGAGAAATTCCAGACATATCAATCAAAGGTGGTGAACATTTACACCACCTGATTCATCGCATTTATTTGGCTCGCGGTATCACAGACTTTCAACAGGTGGAATACCGGCTGAAAAACCTATGCCGTCCTGATGGTTTTAAAGGTATCAATGTGGCCGCTTCTTTAATACATCAGGCCATTCAATCAAACAAACATATCGTTATTGTGGGGGATTTTGATGCTGATGGTGCGACTTCTACTGCATTGATGATTCGTGGGTTGCGTGCCATGGGTGCTGTTCATATCAGTTTTATAGTACCTAATCGCTTTGAATATGGTTATGGGTTGACCACAGATTTGGTTGATGAACTGATTAAAGTCAACGCCGAATTAATCATAACTGTTGATAATGGTATTTCATCGGTCAATGGGGTGACCAAATGTAAAACCTTAGATATGCAGGTCATCATTACTGATCATCATCTACCACCTGAACAATTGCCGCCAGCCGATGCTATTGTCAATCCAAATACAATTGATGATGAATTTCCCAGCAAATGTTTGGCAGGTGTCGGTGTGGCATTTTATTTGTTGGCGTGCGTCAAAACTGCATTGAAAGAGAAAAACTGGTTTGTAGCCAATGATTTACCCGAGCCGAATATCGCTCAGTGGTTGGATTTGGTGGCAATTGGAACCATTGCTGACTTGGTACCACTTGATGCCAATAACCGAATATTGGTCGATGCTGGTTTGCAAAGAGTCACATCCAGAAGCAGTTTGCCAGGTATCAATGCATTATTTGAGGTGGCTGGTATTGATCAAAAAAGTGGTGATAGCAGCGCCATAGCTTTCTATATTGCGCCTCGTTTGAATGCAGCTGGCCGTTTGGAAGACATGAGTATTGGTATCAACTTGTTGCTGACTGATGATCATGCTGAAGCCAAGCGATTGGCCTTACAGCTGCATAAAATCAATCTCCAAAGGAAATCCATTCAGGCTGATATGCAAATCTTCGCTGATTCTGTAGTTGCTGAACTGATGAATAAGAAAGAACTGCCAGATTCAATTTGTTTGTTTCATAAAAACTGGCATCAAGGAGTCGTTGGTTTATTGGCATCAAAAGTCAAGGAACGTACCAATCGGCCAGTCATTGCCTTTGCACGTGAAAGTGAAGACTCAGAAATGCTTAAGGGGTCAGCACGGAGTATTCAGGGACTGCATATTCGTGATGTGTTGGTTGAAGTGGATGCACAATATCCTGATATGATAGAAAAGTTTGGTGGGCATGCCATGGCCGCGGGCTTGACGCTGCACCATGAGCAACTCAAACATTTTCAAAAAGCATTTTCACAACAGGTTAATGCGCATTTACGAGGCCAGTCTATCAATAAAGTCATACTTACAGATGGTGAAATAGCCACTGAAGATTTAAGTTTGAGTGTCGCTGAACTTTTGCAAGATGCAGGTCCATGGGGACAAAGTTTTGAACAACCTAGTTTTGATGGGTGGTTTGTGATTAAAAGTAAGAAATTGATAGGTGAAAATCACTGTAAACTGGTGTTGCAAACTCCAGATTTCCTTAAACAAATTGATGCTATTGCCTTTGGTCATCATCCAAATCAGTTCACTGAAGAAGGGCATTTGAATCATCTGTGTTTTGAAATGCAAGTCAATGAATTCAGGAACAGGCGCACTTTGCAACTCAAAATCAATCAAATCATGCAATAATTGTCCGGATTTACTCTTTTTTTTCGTATTTACTCAAAGAAAAAAGGGTTTTTGCTAATCAAAATGCAGAAAAAAAAATGTGATTTGTACCACAATTTATTTAAATAACTTCGTAAATAATTGAAAAATAATTGATTCGTGGTAAAAATAATCTATAGTTTAACTACAGTGCTAGCCTAAATGGCTCAAAAGAGAGAAGGGATATGAAGGGTTTGATTCAATATAAAGTTCTTTTTACAGTTGTATTTTTGCTACTTGGCAAATTTGCAGAGGCTCAAACGGATTTCAATATGACATTGAATCCACCTGGTAACCCCATAGTCTTGCCATCAGGAGGTACGGTTGAAACTTTGACCTACACCATTGAAAACCTTGGGCCTTTAAATGAAGCAGATCAGACCACAGTTTTGTTCACTTTGGATCCAAGCATTGAGCCTGCTTCGGCATTTTCAGCAGATCCAAGCTGGACATGTCTGCCAACTACAGGCCAAATTCAATGCGATTATTTTAATAACTATACAGTTGGTTTGGTTACCACCCTTGAATTGAGTATTACGCCTCCGCAGTTTGATGTACAAATTTCTAATGCTGTTCAAGCAACTTTAACCAATGCAACTTCGGATATAAACCCTGGAAACAATACCATTAATACCGCTATTAACTTTGTTTCAGCTGGTAGTGTGGATTTGGGTGTAAGTAAAATCATAACGTCTGGATTTCCTACTACTTATGCGCCAGGGGATGCCTTTAGTTTTGACATTACTGTTTCGAATCTTTCTGGTCCAGATGCCACCAATGTTGTAGTTGTGGATGATTTATTGGTCAATAGTTTACAATTTGATGCCAATGGTTCCAGTCCTGAATGTATAGATTTGGGATCATTTATTCAGTGTTCATTGACCAGTTTGCCAACAGGTGATGCCATATCATTTACGATAGCTGGGACTGTGAGTCCAAGTGCACAACCAGGTAATTACATCAACACTGCAACGGTTTCAGCCAATGAACCTGATCCTGATAATTCTAATAACAGCAGTGATCAACCGTTTACTATTGCTGTTGGCGGTGCTCCAGAAGTCAGAGTAACCAAGACCATTGTTGGAGGAAGCACACAAATTGTACAAGGCAGTAGTTTTGAATATAAAGTTTTAGCCAGTAACTATGGTGTAGGAAATGCATTAAATGTTGATTTATCTGATACATTACCACCAGAAGTTACTTACCAGAATCATATGGACTTAGGTAATTTCGTATGTAATTTTAATTCACCTGTGCTCAGTTGTAATGCAGCAACTTTACCAGTAACAACAGCAGAAGACGGGGTAAGGATTCAAGTTGTTGCTACTGGACCAATCAATTCAAATGTTATTAACGCGGCATCAACAACATTTGCCGACTCAAACAGTATTGACAACACCGATTCCATAGCATTTACAATCACTGCACCATCAGCAGATTTGGACATTACCATAAACTCTGATGCCAATAATTATCTTGTCGGTGATTTAATTACCCATGATTTAACTTTACATAATCCTTTTGGATCAACTGGTGCGCCAACCAATACTGTGGTTTCGATCAATTTATCACCTGAAACTGTATTTAATTCAGCCACTGAAACGAGTTCAGTGGGTTTTAACTGTTTTCATGATGGTTCGGTGGCTGGTGGGGTGGTCACCTGTAACTCACAAGGAAATCCGTTACCAATTGGTACCAATACATTCTTCACTGTAAGCGCCTTTGCGGATACGCAAACCCCTACTACAAACTCGGTAGCAGATGTTTCTATTACCAGTGATTTTGATCCAAATCCAAGTAATGACATAGCCTCAACAATTTTTTTCATAGGGGCAGCAAATGCTGACTTGTCAGTAGCTTTTTTATCAACCTCAGGAGTGTATAACCAAGGAGATACTATTGCCTACAGTGTTCAAGCTGTTAATCCTGCGGGCTCAGCGGCTAATCCGGCTGACACCAGTTTAACTTTTTCTTTACCCATTGAGGTTAGTTTTGATAGTGCTGACCTTACCAATGCACCTGGTTGGTTCTGTGTTCATGACGGTTCGCCCAATGGTGGTTTGGTCACATGTGACCGCCAAGGGACACCATTTATTGCAGCCAGTTTTCATGACTTTACCATCAATGTTACTGCAATAACGCCAGCAACCAATGCCATTTTTCAAGCGAACATCAACAGTACTGCAGATTCAAATTTTGTCAATAATACGGCAACGCAAGCAGATGTTATTAATGCTGTTGCCAGTGATTTCAGTATAAATAAAACAGTTAATGTAACCAATGCAACAATAGGTGATCCGTTCACTTATGTGCTAACTGTATCAAATGATCCTACCTCAACAGCCAGTCCGGCGGATGTGATTGTTAATGACACTTTACCCGCTGAGGTTTCATACAATTCATATGTGGTTGGTAGTAATATGGGAACATCGGTTATTTGTACTCATGATGGTGCAAACACTGGAGGCGTATTTTCGTGTAATACAAATGGTGCTAATTTCCCAATTGGAGAAGTGGTCACCATAGATATCAATGTAACTGCTACAGCAGTCAATCCCAGTGTAACCAACACGGCCACTGTTCAAACGATTACTGATCCTGATGGAACGGTCAATAACAACACATCTACTTCTTCAGCTGTCAATATCAGCGTACCACTAACCACCACACTTTCAGTCAGTAAAGTCGCCCAAGTTGGTGGACTGGCTGTGACTGAAGTGACTTACGGACAAATGTTCGATTATGTTTTGACAGTCACCAATACTGGCGGCAATGATGCCATTGATACGCATGTGACTGATAATTTACCACCAGAGGTTACGTTAATGGGGTTCGATACTACAGGTTGGAATTGTTTGCCTCTTAATACCAATGCAATCAATCAGGTTGTAGATTGTACTTTAGCAACACCGCTGCCTGCGACTTCATCAGCAATCATCACCCTGAATGTGATGGCAACCAATAACCAAACAATAACCAGTATCACCAATCAAACAAGTTCTGCTGGTATCAACACTGGTGCTTTGGTATTTGATAGCAATACTGTGAATTTGCTTAATTCACAAGGCGCTTTAAACATGACCCAATCACCAAATCCTGTGAATCCTGGTGATTCCGTTGGTTTTGATGTGGTTTTTAGCAATACCGGAACATCTGCACTGACTGGTGTGCAACTTGTTGCTACCTTACCACAAGGATTTATCTACAATGGTTTTAATGGGGACCCAGGTTTGTCATGTGCTGAAAATGCAGGAGTGGTAAGTTGTACATATGCCAACCCCTTTCCATCTAACTCTACTATTAATTTAACCCTTAATTTAACAACAGTAGCAAATCTGATAAATTCACCATATACGTTGCAGGTTGTTGCTGACGCCATTGAGTTAAACACCCCGATTGCAAATAACCTTAACACTGTGTTTACAGGAGGGGATTTAACTTTATCTTTTTCCAGTGAACCTGATCAAGTAGCTCCAGGGCAGACGTTTACTCATGTGGCTCAAATATACAATTCAGGTAATATTAATTTATCAAATGTAAGCTCCGCTTTAGTCTTTCCTTCCCATGCACAAATTTTGGAAGTTCAATCAGACGATATGAGTTGTAGTGTATCGTCAGCTGTTGTGACATGCGCAAACAACCAAACCATGGTGCCAGGTGACAATTATACTGTTAACTATAGCTTTTCAGCTAATAACCTCAGTGATTTAGTTAATACCAGCATATCAGTAGTGGCCGATAATATAAACAAATCAGCCAGTACGTTTACTAACATTGTTTCTAATGAAAATACTTTTAACCTGTCTTTAATTAAATCTGCTACGGTCAGTCAAAGTGAACCAAATGCTGCCTTTAGTTATCTGTTTGATATACGTAATTTAGGAACAGGAGAACAATCTGGATTTTCACTTCAGGATCAACTTCCTCCAGGAGTGGTTTATCAGGGTTTTTCAGGTGATCAATGGAGCTGTAGTGGTTCAACATTGATTACTTGTCAATTCACTGGCATCTTGATTCCTGGAGCCCAGACACAGTTGAGGATGGATGTTGTGGCTCCAGACTCTCTTGGTTCAATAACCAATACAGCTAATTTAAGGGCATTGATCGATGATGATTTGAGTAACAACCAATCCTCCGTAGTGGTTGATGTGGTTGAGGAAGTTGTTGGAGGTAGTGCTGTTTCAGATGTGGCAATAGATTTGTTGATTGATGAGAGTGAAGTTAATAATACCGAAGAAGTGACCTGGTATATTAATGTGAGCAACAATGGGCCGAATGCTGCGAGTGTAGTAAGTATACTAAATGATTTTCCTATAGGTTTTATTGCAAGCGAAGTTGTGGTTGATAATGATGTTTCTTGTATTTTATTAACATCTTCATTGATGTGTGAAATAACAAGTTTGGAAGTTAATCAATCAAGACAGGTGCAACTAAAAGGAATGTTTAGCCAAGGTTTTCTTGGAATGATGTTGAATCAGGTGGAGGTGTCTTCTGAGAGTTTTGATCCAGATACATCTAACAATCAAAGCCAAGCAGAAATTAATGTCATCGATGTTGCTAATCTCGATGCTGATATGGCTGTGGAAATACAAGCCGAATCGCAACAAATTAGACAAGGCCAAGTATTTGAGATGACTTTGGTTACTAAAAACAATGGTCCAGATAAGGCATTTGATGCTGCCTTAAACGCAGAGATCAGCGGCTTGATCTCGCAAGTTCAAATCCTAAATTCAGGCCAATGGATTTGTCAAAGCAATAGTAACTCCTTGGCTTGCCAATTTCCAGGCAACTATGCCAATGGTTTGCATCAAAACATTGACTTAAGGGTAGTGACTCAGGAAGTGGTGCAAACATCAGAACCTATTATTATTAATGCAACAATAGAATCTTCTGCAATGGATGATCATCCAGCTAATAATATAGCCAGTGCCAGCAATGATGTAGGCAGAACACCCACTGAAGAAGAAATCTTCACAGAGTTTGATGAGGCAATAGGTGGGGGCGCCAGTGAAACAGTGATGAACACCATACGAAATGTGTCCAGCTATTGTGCACGCAGCTATTTTACAGCAATTGAAGGTTTATGTGAGGAAATGATAGCTGCTGCCAGACCTGAAAACCGTGAAGATATCATCAATGCCATGGAAGAAATGACGCCTAATGAGGTGATTGGGCAGTCGACATCAGCTACTGAAATGATGACCTCACAATTCAGAAATATCTCATCTCGATTGTCACAGTTGCGCGGTGGGGGTGGCTCAGGTGTCAGTGTAGCAGGATTGACTGCTAGGTACGGTAATGAGTCGATTCCATTGGGTATGTTGGCCTATTTGAATCAATCAGAGGAAGAAGCAGGGCAAGTCAGTAACATCAATGATTTTGTTTCGCCCTGGGGGTTCTTTGTGAATGGCAATATTTCTATGGGTGAACGTGATGCAACTGGCCGCGAATTGGGCTTTGATTTTGATACCTATGGTTTGACTGCTGGGGTGGATTACCGATTTAGCCCGACCAAAGTTGCTGGTGTGGCTCTTGGTTATGCTAATTTTGATTCCGAAATTGAAGATGAAGCCGAAATGCAATCAACAGGCTTTACTTTAACGGGATACGGTTCCTTCTACATTAAGGATAACTTTTATGTGGATGCCAGAATCAGTTACGCTAATCCTGACTTTGAGCAAAAACGACGCATCAATTTTGAGCTAGATAACATCAATATTGACCGGGTGGCGGTAGGTAAAACCAATGCCAATCAGTACACGGCAGCTATGAGCATGGGTTATCATTTTAATAAAAACTCATGGAACATTACGCCAAACGCATCAGTCAGATACGCCAGAACCACTATAGATGCATTCCATGAAACCGGAGCGGGAGATTTTAATTTCCGTTTTGGGGAGCAAGAGGTCAAAAGTTTGGTTTGGTCCTTTGGTACCAGTATTTCAAAGGCGATCAGTTTGAAAAATGGAGTGTTGTCGCCACAATTTGATATCAACATCAGTCGAGAAACGGAAAATGATGGTGGGTTTGTGGAAGCTTGGTTTATCAATGCACCTGCAGATGAAATTTTCTTGATACAAACCGACGAACCAGACAGAACCTATGGTTCGGCTGGAGTAGGGTTGGTCTTTATTGGTGCCAATGGTAAACAAGCTTACATCAATTACAAAAGCATATTTGGCTTAGAAGGATTTACACGCGGTACCATTAACCTGGGTGCCAGATTTGAATTTTAAAGGTGAAATTATGAAACACACATTAGTTAAACTCACATTGTTTGTATTGTTATCTATTAGCGCAGGCGTTCCTGATGCTGAAGGTAAACGATCAAAGAAAGTCAAAGGTGTAAAAGAAGGACAAATCACACCTGATCAACTTTATATCGTTGATTGCTTGTTACCTCCTCAAATCAGGCAGTTAGGACAAAATTTTACTTATATACCACCACGTAAACCAGCCAAGCTGACTGCGAAGGAGTGCGCATTACGAGGCGGTGAATATGTGGCTTATGATGAAGCCAATTTTGCCACAGTAGCAAAAGTGTGGAAACAGCAGGCAGATGGTGGTGATGCAACTGCGCAAAATTACATGGGTGAATTGTTTGAAAAAGGTATTAATGGTACTCCTGATTATGAAACGGCTGCCAATTGGTACCAAAAAGCCGCTGATCAAGGATTTTCGCAAGCTCAATTAAACCTTGGCAACTTATACGAAAAAGGTTTAGGTGTTCAGCAAGATTCTATCAAAGCCATAAATTTATACCGCCAAGCTGCAGGTGTAACTCAGGCAAAACTTGAACTCGTCACTGAAAAAGATTTACGTGAACGACGTGAACAAGAAAGCCAAAGGATTGAGCTTGAAAGGCAAGTTAATACCTTGAAAAGAGAATTATCTGATGTCAATGAAAACTATCAGAAAACCCAAGACTACATCAAATCAGCCAATTCCGAGCTACAAAGATTACAGGCTGAGTTAAGGGATAATAAAGACAATGAGAAGGTGCAACAGCAGATTGCCCAGCTTGAAAATGAGGTCAAATCTCTTCGTGAAAAAAATGAGGCAAGTAAAGAAATCGCTTCGACTTTAGTCAGAAAAATTGCCTCAGAAAGTGGCCAGGAAATGGCAGTCTTGGATGAACAGTTTGGTATCAATGTGATTACTCCAGATATTATGTTAACTCGTGGTATCAGAAGTATTCCCATATCCAATCAAGCAGCCAAATCCATGTCAATCATGGGCAGTGTGAATCCGCCCTCAGAAGTGGCAGGATTGACCCTTAATCAACAAAACATTACAGATAGATTGACCGATACCGGCATCTTCAGCGTAGATGTGGAACTGGTTGAGAACGATGATACACCCGTCAGTATTGAAGCAGTGAAAAAAGACGGCTCTAAGTCAGTTGAACAGTTCGTGGTGGTAAGACAAATTCTTGAGCAAATTAAACCCAGATACTTAACCGATTTGTTTACTAAACGATTCAAAAAAGATTTAGGTGAATACCATGCACTGGTTATTGGTAACAACAAATATCAAGGTATGGATGATTTAGGTACGGCTATCAATGATGCCCGTGAAATAGGTCAAGTACTTAAGAAAAATTATGGTTATAAAGTTCAGGTTTTGGAAAATGCGACACACTTGGATATCGTTGCAGCCTTGGCTGATTATCAAGAAAAATTAGGCAAGCAAGACAATCTGGTGGTTTATTATGCGGGACATGGCTTGATTGATGAAAAACGTGATGGTTTTTGGATACCGACAGATGCCAATCTTAATGACAAAAAGACTTGGATTCCAAACAATGTCATCACTGAATTTATGTCAAGTATGAATGCTAAGCATGTGATGGTGATTGCTGATTCATGTTATTCGGGTACCATGTCTGGTTCTGCGATTAGACCGTTTCCAGAGGACGTAGAAGAGAATGATATTTTGTTTACTTCAAGGGTAAAAGCCAGAACAGTCATGACCTCAGGCGGATTACAACCTGTGTTAGACAGCGGTGGTGATGGTCATTCAATCTTTGCATCAGCTTTGCTCGATGTTTTAAAAGAGAATGATGGCGTAATGGAAGGTTATCGTTTGTACAAAGCTTTGGATCAACAAGTCAGGTTGCGTTCAAAACTATCTGGTATCCAACAAATTCCAGAATACACAGCGGTTAAACATGCTGGACATGAGGGCAGTGAGTTTTACTTCTTACCAGACAATATTTAAAATAATAACTAGATAGAGCGGAAAACAAAAGCGGTCTTTGGGGCCGCTTTTTAATGGGTGAAACCTGAGAAATACATACGATATCAATTCCAAAATAAACGGATTGATGTAACGTTATTTTTATGCTGACACTGAAGACGGTCAGAATGGACTTTGTCAGGGACTGACTAATTATCGCATTCTGCAACAATTTGGTCGTATTTGGCTCGATTTAATGTTTTCATGCGATTACGGGCATCGGGCTCTTTACAATCAAATTCCACCAGTACCTTTTCATACAACTCTTCAGCAACAGTAAAATTGCCCATGTTAAATTGGCCACTGGCAGCCCCCAATTTATTGTTCATTTCAACAATCTGTTCATTGGTTAAAGTGTTCTGATTAATTTCAATGCTGTTTTGTTGATTCATGAACCAAACTCCTAGCAAAACGGCAACTACTATCACAACACCAGTAATAATAAAGGGAAGCGGGCTGCTTTTCTTTTTCCTTATTGCCTCTAATTCGGGTAAAGGGGCAAAAGAATGTGTAGTGTCAGTAATCGGTTGCAAGCGTCTGAGAAATTTTTTTAATTGTGCAATCAATTGAGTGGCAGTTTGAAAGCGGTCATCAGGGTTTTTGGCCAGCAGTTTATTCAGGAAAGGCTGATACCTGGCTTTGTTTTCAGGCAAATCGGGAACTGGTTCATGTACATGGGCATAGCTGATGGCAAATGTATCACCGCCTTCAAAAACTTTTTTACCCACCAACATTTCGTATAACACCACACCCAGGGCATATAAATCAGAACGTTCATCGATTTCTTTACCAAGAGCGCGTTCAGGGCTCATATAATGTGGCGTACCTACCACCGCACCCACACGTGTGAATTCGCTGACCGAATCTTGTGCTTTAGCTATGCCAAAATCAACTAAAACTGCCTGGCCGTCTTCATGAAACAGGATGTTTTCAGGTTTAATGTCTCGGTGTAGTGTGCCTCTTTTATGTGCATGTTCCAGGGCTTTAGCCATATCCAGCATGATGTTAAAAGCTTCAAGTTCTGTAACGCCTTTTTCAATTTTTTGTTTTAAGTCTCCGCCATTGAGAATTTCCATTGCTAGGTAATAATTGCTCTTAATGACTCCACAAGAAAACACTGTAACAATATTTGGATGCGAAAACTGGGCAACGGTATCGCCTTCTTTTTGTAAATCTTCCAGTATTTTGGGGTCATTTCCTTGAGGTGTGACAATTTTTATGGCAACTTTCCGTTTGGGTTCCAACTGTTCTCCAAGAAAAACACGAGCCATACCACCACGGCCAATTTCTTTACCCAGGACAAAGTTAGGGATAGTTAAGTCAAATGAATTTTCCATTAACGAAAGACGGTTGTATATTTGCACATGCTTTCTATTATAATGAAGGCAGAATAAATTAAAACTAAAAATATTTTCTCTATGTTTCAGTACCTCGACAGTAAAAAGGAACCCATGCGTAAAGTAGACACGGCTTGGTTGCGTATGGAGTCACCACATAATTTAATGATGATTACTGGTTTGTTGTTTCTGGACAAGATGCCAGATTTAGCGCAATTTACTGAAGCACTGGAAAAGAAGTTTCTCAAATATCGCCGTTTCAGGCAATTAGCACATCAAACTGCCAGTGGCTCATATTGGCAGGATGATAAATATTTTGACATGACTGCCCACGTACGTCGTGTGGCTTTACCTGGTAAAGCGAATTACCGGGAATTACAGGATTACGTCAGTAATTTAGCCTCAACACCTTTGGATAAAAACAAACCGCTATGGTCATTTCATATTGTTGAAAATTATGACCAGGGCCCGGTTGTGGTTTCGCGGATACACCATTGTTATGCCGATGGTATTGCCTTGATTCAAGTATTGTTGTCCATGACCAGTACCAGCCGAGAGAAAAGCCTCGATTTTCATTCAGAGGAATCAAGAAAAGAAGAACATCAAAAATTGGGTTTGCTTAAACAAGTTGTTAATCCTGCGAAAAAGCAATTTGCACACTCATTGAAATTAATGAATGAAGCAACCGAGCTGGGTAAGAAGGTGCTTCAGGATCCTTCGTTGATTGAAAAAGGTTTGGGTGGATCTGTCGATATTGTTGAAGAACTGTTCAATGCATTAACACTCAGTGATGATCCAGAAACCGTTTATAAAACTGAGTTATGTACACGCAAAAGGGTGGCTTGGGCACAATCACTGCCATTAGATGAAGTAAAGGCGATTGCCAAAGCAACCGGGACTACTGTGAATGACGTGTTGATTTCAAACTTGGCAGGTGCATTACGTGAGTATATGATTGAGCGGGGGGATGATCCTGATAACAAGGTAATCAGGGCAACTGTACCAGTTAATTTACGACCATTAAAGCATGCCAAAGAGCTGGGTAATCATTTCGGTTTGGTGTTTCTGAACCTGCCTATATTTGAAGACAATCCATTAAAAAGACTGGCTTATGTTCATCAAGAAATGAATGAGTTGAAAAAATCCAAACAAGCCATCATGTCACTGGGTTTGTTAAGCATGATTGGTTTAACGCCACAAGCTGTTCAGACCATGCTTTTAAATCAGTTCTCCAAAAAGGCGACGGCTGTATTGACTAATGTACCTGGCCCTCAGGTACCACTGTACATTGCTGGCTGTAAAGTAGAAAAAACCATGTTCTGGGTTCCACAAAATGGCACCATAGGCATGGGGATCAGTATTTTGTCATACAACGGTCAGGTTGAATTTGGCCTGATTGTAGATAAAAAATCAGTGCCACAACCACATCAAGTTATTGTGCGTTTTCCTGAACAATTTGCACAACTGAAAGAGCTGATGATGCTGCATCCCTGGGATGGTGAGGTTCATGACGATTTACTGGATGAATATGTATAGTGGTGATTGTTATTAATTTGTAGTTGTTTGATTGGCAAAGTTATTAACAAAAATAAAATCGGGATAAATGGTTAATGGAGCTGATACCAATATATTGTTTAGTTGAGGAGCCAAACCATCAATTAATTGTGAATCATCTGGTTGAACAGAAAACACATACTGATACCCCAGATTGTTTTCAAAAGTAACGTAGCCAATTTCTACTCCAAAAAACACAGTGACTTGGTCGGGTATCCAGGTTAAACCTGGTGATGGTTGATCATTGGTGAATTCTGTCAGAGGAATGCTTGCCTCACTTGATTGACTAACGCTAAATTGATGAATGAAAAATGAAGCTTCATTTAAAGTGTCATAATAGTTACCATCAGTGATAATGGTTCCTGACTCAGTGCCAAAAGACCAAATCCATCCAACATTGGCACCTGTATGCTGGCTTATTGATAGAATTAATGCGCTTAACAAAAGTTTTTTCATGGTTATTCATTGTTTTTAAGTAACTTTATTTAAACTTGGTAATTGATTTTGTTCCTGAGAAAAACTTGAAAAATTCATGAAATTTATAACTTTGTGTGGAAAGCGAGTAAGCATAAACCAGGTGATACACATGCAGTGCAGTTATAATAAGTTTTGATGATTGCCGAGATAATTACGGCTTTATGTAATGATGCTCAACGAAACGATTCCAGCCTTTTGAGGTTTTAGATTCCACCGCCCAATAAAAACCACCTTGATCGTCAGGCCAATAAAATTGTCGAGCAAATCCAGCGGGCATTTGTGCGGCAAAACCGATGGCTTGCGGGTGAATATCGGAGACATCGGTAAGTAGACCATTTGACTGCTTGCCGTCATTGGTGAAAGACCAAAATGCAATTTGTTGGTCTTTATCCACGCCAAATAAACAATATTCTTCATAATTGCTTGTGACAAAGTGCCAGATAACGGTTAGTTTGATGTATTTATTGTCGAGGAAAGGTTCAAAAGTTCGGGAACATACCAGTGGACCTCGTTCTGTATCTGTTTCACAAACCCAAGAACCCAATAAGGGTTTAAAAATTCCCAGTTTGCCTCGGCCTTTTTGCCAATTTTTATTTTGTTTCATATGATTATTATATCAGAACCTGTTACACCATCACTTTCGGCACTTAAATATTGGGGTTGTTTTAGTTAGTCTAATATTAGCTATATATTACCATGTAAGGAGGTGAATAATGGCCGTTGTGGTTGAATTAATACTTTCAATATTCTTAGAACTTTTTGTTTATGTGATTTTATATGTCACAGGGGCTGTTGTTGTTCGTCTGTTCAGTCTTAATAGATTCAAGCCATCTCTTTGGTATGAAAAAAATACGCCTAATAAGCTTGATACATTTGATTGGTTTTCTCTGTGCGTGGTAGTTGGTATATTTTCATGGGCAATAGGTGTGTTACTTATTTGGGGAACTTTAAATTTCAGCTAAAGAGATTCAAAGAAAAATAAACAACCCTGTCAGTTCCTGTATTTAAAGTGCAATCATTTGGTTTTTTAGATTGATTGTTTAAAGATTGTCATCGTGTTTGAATTATGGCAATTTGCTCATGTAATTGTACAGTGACTGATGTTAACTTAAGCTTCTACCCAAAGGTAATTTCACTTTTCAATTCCAACCACCTTCGTCCCAGTTCATTTGATCCCAGTTCCACGGTATGCTGGTACATGTGACTATTAAAACATCAGCGCCACCTGATGGCATGGAGCCGCTGTTATTATTGATCTCACAATTCTGTTGTTGTGGGTTGTCTGGCAAAGTTAAAATCGCAACTGACCAGTAATCACCAATGTTCACATTGGTGTGAAATACAAACACACCATCTTGGTCGACATTTAAGATTTCTGTAGTGGTATTCACAGTCAGTTGTAAACTTAATCCTGTGCTATTCAGCCCAGTTGCAGTGCCTGACACAAGGGCGGTGTTTTCAAAGCCGGATTTGAAAATCAAGTTATTGGCCTGAACAGGACAAATGCCAATGACAAGCAAGAGCAAAATGAATGATTTAATCATCTGCAACACATCAAAAGTCCTCAAACAAACCACCAGCCACCCAATCGTCTGTGCCACTGGCAACTCCACCTTCGCCGCCAGAAACGCTTGAATAATCACCTGATGCTGAATTCTGTCTGCCACCAGAAACACTAGAGTTGGAGGCGGTTGCTAGGTTGTTTGATCCGGCAGAAATGCTTGAGTTACCACCAGAAGCTTGGTTAAATGACCCACCAGAAATACTGGATTGTGGCCCCGAGGCTGTGTTGTTATTACCTCCTGAGACATTCGAATAAAGACCAGAAGCTAAATTTTGTAGTCCACCTAAAATATTTGTATAATCACCAGAGGCATCGTTGGATCTGCCTCCGCCAATACTGGCATAGTTGCCACTGGCTTGATTACTTCGCCCACCACTGACTGTGGAATAAGTGCCGGTTGAAGAGGTTCTGTTTTCTCTGCCACCAAGAATGGCAGAAAGGGAGCCATTATTAAGGTTATATTCACCACTGACGATACCACCATATTTGTTATTGCTGACGTTATATCGTCCAGAGATCAGTGCGCCAAAACTCGTATATGAATTACTATAACCGACAACCAGGTTATGAGAGCCTGTATGAACATTCTTACCCCAGGTTCCGCCATTATTTGTACAATCTATTTCGTTCAAATATAGTGGATTAGTGCAGAAATTAGGCGCACTAATCGTTGATTCGTTGTAACCAATAATGACATTGCCCAAACCGGTAACAGTGCCACCAGTAAAATTTGAACCATCCACTACCTGGACATTAATACCTTCAAAAACGGCGGTATCATAACCATCATAGCTACCCAAAGATAAGAAACCGTCCAGTGTAAGAACCGTATTGGCAAGGATACCACTGATCTGGGAATTTTGGTTGTTATTAACAGCAATGGCTGTAGTCAGGTCCATTTGTAACTGTGCAATGTCAGCGTTGGCATCGTTAAGATCATTTTGTAATTGTGCAATATCTAGATTGGCTTCTCCCAAATCATTTTGTAACTGGCTGATGTTGCTATTGGCTGTAGCGAGATTATTTTGCAAACTGATAACCATCGCTTCTAAAGCGGCCAGTCTGCTGTCATTATCATCAACAGCCGTTTCAATAGCCGAAAAATTGGCATTAACTTCGGCAGCTACAGCCGGAGTGTTGGGGATAAAAGTATTGGGTATGGTCAGATTGCTCGCTTGTATAGTGAACAGTGGGGTACACAAGATCAAAAAAATCAGCCTGGTTTTCATTTTAGAATCCTCCACAATTTGAACAAACCAATAGTGACTAAATGTTATTTACTGATGTTTTATGACCTCACAGCGTTTTTTTTAAGGTCATAAGTACATTTTGTACAACATCATCTGCAAAATGACATAGAAGTAATTACAAAGCAATTGTTTTTGGCAGAATTTAAGGGTTTAAGGTTTAAATAGCGACGTTCATACAATAAGGTGTCTTCAATTTAGCTTTTTTTCTATTTTTGCAGTTTCCTAATTCATACTTTAAGTTGAGTGTCACTTCTGGCACTTCAATTTAAATCATTTGTTAGAATATAATGATTGTTATTGTTTGAATCGGAGAGAACCATGCGAGGAACGAGTTTTTTGATTTTGGTGATGTTGCTGGTGGGAGTGGCTATTGCCTGGGGTGTCAGTTTATACAACCGTTTGGTAAAAAAGCGTAATCATGTCGAAGATGGTTGGAGCGGTATTGATGTTCAGTTGAAACGTCGTCATGATTTAATTCCTAATATTGTTAATGTGGTGAAAAAGTATGCGGAACACGAGCAGGAAACTTTGGAAAAAGTCATTAATTTAAGAAATGCGGCACAAAAGCCTCATTCTCCTGATCAACAAAGTCAGGATGAACAAAAATTATCACAGGCCTTATCAGGCTTAATGGTGCAAGTAGAAGCTTATCCAGACTTAAAAGCCAATGCCAATTTCATCGACTTGCAACAGCAACTTCAGAAAATTGAAGATGATATCCAATACGCCCGACGTTATTACAATGGTGCTGTGCGTGAATATAACACCGCTGTACAATCCTTTCCGTCTAACATGCTGGCCAGTCGCTACGGTTTCAAGGAAGCAGAATTTTTTGAGTTGGAAAACCCCAAGGATGCAGAAAATCCTGAAGTGAAGTTTTAAGCCATGCGCTGGTTAAAAACAGCATTGTTGCTGTTGTTTTGTAGTTTATCTATAGTGACGCAGGCAACAGAGCGGATTAAACATTTTCACAGTGAAATTGAGGTCAAAACCTCAGGGGATGTTTTTGTTACCGAGACCATCAAGGTGTTGGTTGAGCATGAAAATATCAGAAGGGGTATTTATCGTGATTTTCCTACTTTGTATCGTACGGCTTTATTGACCAAGTCAACAGTAGACTTCGAAGTGTTTGAAGTTTTACGAAACGGTAAAACAGAACCCTATCACACCGAAAATCTCAGCAATGGTATACGGGTTTATATTGGTGATCGTAATCTTATGGTAGAAAGAGGTGAGCAAAGCTACCAAATAAGCTACCGCACCAATCGACAAATTGCCTTTATGGATGCACATGATCGTTTTGCATGGAATGTGACTGGTAATGACTGGCGTTTTGCCATGGATCAAGTTTCGGCTGAGGTGAAATTACCTGATGGTGTTTCAATGGCTATGGTTAACAGTGAGGTGTGGACTGGTTTTGCCGGTGAAACCAGTGCCGATTACAGCAGTGAAATCAATGGTAATGTCATGGAAATTCATAGTACCAAAATGTTAGAGCCCTACCAAGGTATGACGTTCAGTCTGGAAATACCCAAAGGGTACATAGTTAATGATTCTAACTGGCTACTAGATTTTTTCGGTGATAACTTGCTTTGGGTATTAATGGTGGTGACTTTGTTATCACTGTTGATGTTTTACATCTTGGCCTGGCATCAGGTAGGTCGTGATCCTGATCCTGGTGTGATCGTACCTTTGTTTTATCCGCCTAATGACATCTCGCCAGCGGCCATGAGGTTTATTTTGGAAGAAAAAGCAGACCACAAAAACTTCACAGCAGCGTTGATCAACCTGGCCGTTAAAGGCTATATCAAGCTGAAAAAATACAGCAAAGGTTACGAATTAGCTAAACAGCCTGCTACTGGGAAAGAAACTCAGCCAATGTCATCAGGTGAACAAATCATCATGAAGCGGCTATTGAATCATCGCAATAGTGTGATGATTGATAAAAAATACGATTCAAAGGTCAAAACCGCCATGAAAATGGTGAACAGTAAAATCAAAAGCGAATACAAGGACAAGTGTTTTAAAGACAATAGAATGCTGGGTTATTTTGGTATGGGCATCAGTGTGTTGGTTTTGTTTTTTTTAATGTTACATTTAAATTTTTTTGATGCCAAAACTGTTGCCAATATGGTAGTTCCCTTATTTATTACAGGGTTTACTTTGGGTGCTATTTTTAGATCAAAGCGAGGGCTTATGAATAGTCTGATGGTGATGATTCATGGCTTGGTTATGGTTGTGATATTTGTGGCACAGTCAATAGGTGGCTTCCCTAAAGAAGTGGTCATCATGAGTATTTTTCTGGTATTGGTCAATGGCGTATTCATTTATTTACTCAAGTCACCAACACCTTTTGGCAGAGAGTTGATGGATAAAATCGAAGGGTTTAAGCTGTATTTGTCCACTGCTGAACAACACCGGTTGGACATCATGCATCCACCTGAAATGAGTCCAGAACTGTTTGAAAAGTATTTGCCCTATGCCATGGCCTTGGGAGTGGAGAACCAATGGTCGCAACGTTTCGCTGATTATTTACAAAGTGCTGGCACAGATACCAGAAGCTCGGGATATCAACCTGACTGGTATTCGGGAGGCAATTTTAATTTGTCAAGTTCGTCTAATGGCTTCAGTGGCATCAGTTCAGCCATGTCAAGCACCATTGCCTCTGCATCGGTACCACCCTCATCATCTTCATCTGGCGGCGGTGGTTTCTCCGGTGGCGGTGGCGGTGGCGGAGGTGGTGGTGGCTGGTAAAAAATCCTATCGATTTATGGGTAAACTGCATAAGCATCCAAAGCTTAATGCAGCCTTCATTGAGTTTCCTTATGATGTTGAAAAAGAGTTTGGTACCAAAGGGCAAGTCAAGGTGGTTGCAGATATAGATGGTGTTAGTTACCGTGGATCTTTGGCCAAAATGGGTCATCATTGTCATAAATTGGGTATTAATCAGTCAATTCGTCAACAAATCAACAAAAATTTTGGTGACGAAGTAA
>JAGRJR010000028.1 GCA_020442635.1 Lysobacterales bacterium | reverse complement strand
GGTATGCACAGAGGTATTACCCCAACTCCGCCTTTTGAATTTTTGGAGTGGTCCAATACTGGTTGCGAAATTTTTGGTGGCGATGTTTTGGACAGAAACGGGATGTCAGTCAGTTATGTGCCTGGCGGCGTCAGTCCATTACCTCCTTATTTATGTCGGAGTGTTAATGTCATAAAAATCTGGGATGTTTATGACAGTATGAGTGTTAACTATCCCATTCTTGATTCTGAAAATACTTATAACCAGTCTATTTATAAGGGCAAGGAAGGGATGTATAAAATCATGTTTAACCAGTTTACTGCCAATGGACGAAGTCTTGATGGTACAGAAGTACACAAATATCATGGTTTGCCCGTTTTTGCATTGGCACTGACCAGATACACCAATACCGATGCGCAGCCGGGTCTATTGGCGCAATATGGTGGTGCATTTGTGCCTTCAAGCAAGCAAAAAATAGAAATTGAACAGGCAGAGCAGCAATAAATGATTGGCTTAAGGTAGAATGATGGCATGAGCGAGGTCATACTTTACCAAACTGAGATGATTGAAATAGGGGTTTTTACCGTCAGTCCTGATGAACCCAGTTTTATGCAGCAAGGTTATGTGGACTCCCCTATCATTGTTTTCCCCAAAAACAGCATCTGGATTCAGCATGAAGGTTCATCGCCTTTTGTCGCCGACGCCACTTTGGTTAATTTTTATAACCAAGGACAAAGCTATCAGCGCTTTGCTATAAATCAATCAGGTGATTTTTGCCACTGGTTTCGCATTGAGGAGTCATTATTGTCTGAAGTCGTTGCTAAAGACCAACAGCATTTTTCCAGGGAAAACATGACCTGCCCGGTGATGGTTTTTTTGACGCACTTAAAAGTATTGAATCATATCGCAGTGATGACTCAAGTCAATTCTTTGTGGATCGAAAACCAGGTGCTCAATATGTTTGATACTTTATTGGCTCAACCCTATAAACAGGATAGACAGTTCAGCAAAAAGCAAAACAGGCACAAACATTTAATAGAACGTGTTAAGGAAAGTTTACATGAAGACTTGAGTGTCAATTTATCTTTACAGCAATTGGCCAAAAGGCACAATACTTCACCTTATCACCTCTCTAGGGTGTTCAAAACCATCAATGGTGAAGGCATTAACCAATACCGCAAACAGCAACGTTTGCGGCACATGCTGCTGGAATTGCAGATACAACATAATGAACTGGTGGATTTAGCTTTCGATTATGGTTTTTCCAGTCACAGTCATATGTCGGCCAGTTTTAAACAATTGTTTGGCATGACACCCTCTGAATGTTTGCAAACACTGTCAAATCAATAAAACAGCTCTTTGTACAAGAATCAAATTTGAGCAATTTTTTGATAGCGGGATAATTTTGAAAGTCAGATAATTTTTTCATTAGAAAATATCAATGAACAATGACTGCTACCATGATTCGTTATAAAACTATTGGCTTTGCATGGCTACTTTTTTCTGTATTTGGTGTGCTGGCTGGCGAAAATCTTGAACAAACCGCTGCACAACAATACAGCGAACAAAATTGGCAACAAGCGGTAAAATCCTACCAAAAACTACTCAAAAGCCAACCTGACAATGAACAATTCTGGTTTCGTTTGGCACAATCGTATCTACAGCTCAAACAAGGTAAAAAGGCTTTAAAGGCCAATAAAAAATTGGATCAGCCACAACAGATACCTCCCGGTTTGGTGGCGTATCAAAAAGCCCAGGCTTTGGCATTGATGGATGAAAACGGACTCATGTGGCAAGCACTAGAACAAGCTGTACAAACCGGATTCAGAAACCTGAATGATTTACAAAACAACGAAATTTGGAACAAGCATCGTGAACAACAACCATTCAAACAAATCATGACCTCAGTAGATCAAACCATCAGACCGTGTATGTATGATGAAGTTTACCAGCACTTTGATTTCTGGCTAGGCTATTGGGAAGTGTATGGCAATATCAATAAAACCGGACCACTTGCAGGCCACAACACCATCACCAAAACCGAAAAGGGTTGTTTAATTATGGAACAGTGGAAGGGTGCCAGTGGTAGTACAGGTACCAGTATAAATTATTACGATGGCTTACAACAAAAGTGGGTACAACGTTGGGTCAGTGGTGGAATCAGCATCGATTATGCCGGTGGTTTGATTTCCAATGAGAAAGGACAAAAAGTCATGCGTTTAGAAGGAAAAATCTACTACGCCTCCCAGCAACAACAACCTCAAATCAGGGACTTCAGAGGCACCTGGACACCTTTGGACGGTGGCGTGGTGCAACAATTTTTTGAAGAGTCTATCGATGGTGGTAAAACCTGGTACAGTTGGTTTAACGGGTTTTATTTTCCGGTTGATAAGGAATCAGAAAGTGATGAGTAGAGTAGTGATCTGGATAGTCGTGACTTGCCTATCAAGTGGTGTAAGTCGTGCAGATTTGGGGTTGTTATCTGAGCAATTGCAAAGCAGTGTGATGAGTGAACTCATTGGTCACTGGCAAGTTGAGGACAGTTCGGTGAATGCACAAGGTGAATGGCAAACTGGCCAGGGCGCAAGTTGGCATTTTTACCCGATACTCAATGGCCATGCCATACAGGATGACTGGATCTCCCCACCTTTGACTCAAGCAGAACCAGCTAATGGTCGGCAATATGGCACCAATATCCGTATTTTTAATCCCAAAGAAAACCGTTGGGAGATGGCCTGGGCTTCGGTCAAAGGGCAAAAAGTGGACACATTTGTCGCTACAGAACAAGATCGAAAAATTATCATGACAGGTCTATTCAATGGACAAAATTCAAGAATTACATTCTATGACATCAAAAAAGACAGCTTTAACTGGAAACTGGAATTTCAACAAAGCGATCAAAGCTGGCATGAAGTCTATCGCATTAAAGGGAAACGTTCGCTTACAAAACCTTGATGGTGTTCGGCGGTAAATAACCACCCACCGCTTGAAGGGGTTTTAGTGAATCAGGTTCAGTAATCCAGGCAACTGCAGCAAATTGTTCTGGGTTGTACTTGGTTATTAACGGTAAGGTGAGTGTGGCTGACTGTTTGCCTCGTTGTGTTTGATGGTTTAATACCACAAAATCATGTGTTAGTTGATGCCCTGCGTTTTCACCGGACTTTACTTCAGTGTTTATGTTCATACCAAGTATAGCTAAATGAAAGTCCATCTCAGTGCTTCTTTTTACAAAAGAAAGACGGGCCAAATGCCGGTCAATGGTTAAGGTCAGTACACCCGGTTTGTCAACTGATTCGGGTAAACTTCTGAGTAAGCTAAAAAAACCGGTCCATTCGACACCATTGATAACAAAACCCGGCGTATATACAGAACTGAGGTTGCCCTGTCGTTTATGCATGCGTTGCCTATCTGAAAAAACCGCAGTGGCAAACACGTCAGTCCAACCCAAATAATCCCAATAATCCACATGAAATACCATCGGAATGTATTTCGCCCATAAATCGTCGCTCTCTTTGAATTGACTGATAAAGTGGTCGGCCGGAGGGCAGGAACTACAGCCTTCGGAGGAATACAACTCGATCAGTAGGGTTTGAACATGGGTACTGGTCAATGTAATCGGTTGAGTGAAAGCTTCAAAGCTTATTAGCAATAACAATAAGTATGTTTTTATTCGAGTCATGAACAATAGACCAGTAATGATAAAATTTCTTACAAGTCTTAGCTCCAGGCTGAAAGTCACTATTATGTTCTCGTTCACAAGCTCTGGTGTGAGAATGCCAATCTTTACTATATGGAAATGTTCGAAGCCGTAAGCACTTTATTTTGAGTTTTGACTTCGCTCAAGGTGATTTGTATTTGGTTAAGAGGTCTGCTAAAGCCGACAACCCTTTGAGGTTTTGGCACTGCGTTTTAGAAGTTTTTATAAAACTGTGAAAAACCTGTCCGTGTAGAAAGTCACTATTGCATCAATAGCAGGTGAATTTATGGTTTGAAACTGTTAATATCTTTGTTCTTTTGAAATTGGACATGACCATGCGAAAAATCTGTTTGTTGAGTTTGTTGTTTTCTGTGAATGCCTTTGCTAAGGATGCTGCTGAAGACCCGTTTATTTGGCTTGAAGATATTGATGCAGAAAAATCAATGAATTGGGTTCATCGACAAAATGCCCATACAGCTGAACAATACAAGTCCAAGCCGATTTACCAGGAGTTGTATGACCAGGCTTTGGCAACATTAAACAACAAGAGCCGAGTGCCAACTGTTAACCAACGTGGCGAGTGGGTTTATAACTACTGGAAAGATGATAAAAACCCAAGAGGTCTATACCGCAGGGCAAAACTCAAGGATTTCAATCAAAATGATAACCCCAGGTGGCAAACCGTATTGGATATGGATCAATACAATGTCGAACATGATGGTAACTGGGTGTTTAAGGGTATGAACTGTTTTGCGCCGGAGTACAGGAAATGTCTGGTTTCACTGTCGCCAGGTGGTGGCGATGCGGTGATTTTGCGGGAATTCAATATGAAACAGAAAAAGTTTATTAAGAATGGATTTACTTTGCAAAAATCAAAAATGAGGGCCACTTGGCGTGATGAAGATCATTTGTTTGTGGCTACTGATTTTGGTGAAGGCTCTATGACAGAATCAGGTTATCCTCGCATCATGAAATTATGGAAGCGTGGTACAGCATTGTCAGAGGCTAAAACTTTAATGGAAATTGATTCAAAATCTGTATCTCTCTTTGCCTTTCGATCTGGTGAGGGTAAAGATGCCAAGGATTTTATAGTTGATAGTGATACTTTTTGGACTCAAAAATATTATCAGTTGGTTAATGGTAAAGCGTTGTTGTTGGATTTACCCAAGTCGGCTGAGGTTACTGGCGTTTTTCAAGGTAATATGATTGTTTCACTGAAAGAGGATTGGCAGTTTCAAGGTCAATTTATTAGCGAGGGCACCGTGTTAATCATCAATCCTGATGTTTTAACAGGGCAGAAGTCAATGGTAGATGCTGATGACTGGTCGGTATTTTTAACACCAAAAGCCAATGAAAATATTGAAGACATCACCACAACTGATGACACAATTATCGCGACCATTCTGTCGGATGTGGTCAGTAAAGTTTATGTCTATAAGGCCGTTGATGGTGGTTGGGATGTTGAAGAAGTTGAATTTCCTGATAATGGTGCCATTCACGTCACCTCCGCGGATGACGAAAGTGGTAGTTTTTTTGCGGAGTATGAATCATTTATAACGCCACCAACCCTTTACCATGTCAACGGCAAGGGCTTGAAACCCAAAGCGGTGAAATCGCAATCACAAAGTTTTGATCCAACTCCTTATCAAGTTGAACAATTCTTTGCCCGTTCAGCTGATGGCACCTTTGTGCCATATTTCATTGTGATGAACAAAGACACAAAATTTGATGGCACAAACCCGACTCATATTTTTTCATATGGTGGTTTCAGAAATTCTTTAACGCCATCTTACTCTGGTTCTTATGAAGCTTTGGAAGGTGCTTACGGTAAATTGTGGCTGGATCGCGGTGGCGTCTTTGTTTCTGCCAGCATCCGTGGCGGTGGTGAGTATGGACCCAAATGGCACAATGCTGCATTATTGGAAAACAAAACCAAATCCTATGAAGATTTCGAAGCTGTGGCTGAAGATTTGATTAAACGTAAAATCACTTCACCCGAACACCTCGGTATCGAGGGTCGTTCCAATGGTGGTTTGTTGGTGGGTGCTACCATGACCAGAAGACCGGATTTATACGGCGCAGTGATTTGTGGTGTCCCTTTGTTAGACATGAAAAGGTATAACAAATTACTGGCAGGTGCCAGCTGGATGGGCGAATACGGTAACCCAGATATTTCTGAACAATGGGCTTTCATGAAAGAGTACAGCCCTTATCAAAATCTAAAGAAAGACACCGATTACCCGGCGACGTTTTTTTATACCTCAACCCGAGATGACCGCGTACATCCAGCCCATGCCCGTAAAATGGCCGCCAAAATGATGTCCTATGGTTATCCCATCTGGTATTACGAAAACACCGAAGGTGGCCACGGCGGCTCAAGTACCAATGAGCAATTGGCCGAACGTTTAGCCTTGGCCTATACACACCTCTGGACCCAGTTGAAGTGAGTTAATGGCCACTTCTTGGCCTACAGGGATGTAGGTCTGCAGCGATAGCAGGAGCGGAAGCTGCTCGACAAAGTTGAAAACCGTAACCATTAACTGGCTTTTAGGAACCAGCTGCTGACTCGTTTCACTCGCCAACGGCTGGTATTAGAAGTAACCCATAACCACTTCTATTTGCTTCACAAAAAAACCGCAATAATGGAGTCAGTATATTAGGAGTGAGCTTCTGTTTCGCAGGAGCTCACGGCTTTTCAACCATTGCGATAATGCTTCTTGACTTTGTCAAATCGCAATATCTACATGCTCTGCCTAACCGCTCCCATAAGGTAAACCTAGCAAGGCTTCTTTCGACCATGTCGAAAACCGCCAGATAGTATTTGATGAACCAGCTGTTGACTCGTTTCACTCGTTAACGGCTGGTATGAAAAGGAAGCTCAATCACCGCTTATTAGTTCTCGTTCCCACGCTCCGGCGTGGGAACGTATATCTTAACCTTATCGAGATGTCTACTTAACTAAGCAACCTTAAATATTACAGGTAAGGCCGATTGTTTACTGGTTTATCTTACAAGTGCGTAGCTTATGGGTTCCCACGCTGGAGCATGGGAACCAGATAACGGTTGGTATATAGTTCGTTATCAAATTGCTCCAATGTGTCCTGTCCCGTTGGGACTTCAGTCGATGTGACATGAGACGCGCCGTTTAGCAAAGCGTTATATGTTAAAATGCTATATGTTATAAGTAACTGCCAAAGGGGTGAGATGATTGATTTTAAAAGCCAATGGGAATTTTATGTTCTTCCATTTCCTGCCCGCTGTTCATTTTCCGAGGGTAAGTGGATAGTCGGTGACAGGTATTATATCGATGCGACGGGAAGACTAGGGGCCTATCCCGCATTATATAGTTGGGACGACGAAGAGAAAAAGCCAGAACCGGTATTAGATATAAAGGCTGACAAGTATTCCGCCCATTACGCAACACGCAGTGGATTTTGCGGAGCATTGTTAAAGGGAGAAACGCAGAGTATTCCGTCCGTATGGGAGAATGGACAAACACTCCAGTTTGATCGTGGCGGCCATAAAATGGGTATTGTTCACTATTACAATGGCAAGCAGGCCGTAGGCACCATCAGGGTCCCGGGTGAAGAAAGCTGGAATAATAACGACAAAGCAGTTCTGTGGGACGCTGATGGCAATATCGTGTGGCTGGGTCCCGAAGGTCAAGGTTCATCAGCTAACTTTACAAACGGCCAGCAACAGGTGGGCGAAATCTGTGAAGGAACGAGTAGAACAAAGGCATGCCGCTGGTTTGGTAGTGCTGAAACATTACAAATACTCCATCCTAGTCAGGCGCTGAGGTCCGAAGCTACCAAGATTGTTGATGATAAGATTTTTGGCTGGGTTTCGCACGAAACAGATGACCATCCCTATGAAATTGAATCACCAGGTTACTGGTGTGGTGATGAGAACGATTGGAACAGCTTGTTACCTGTTGATGGTAATTGGCTCGGAGGGACACATCAAAGATGTGAACAATAGCTTTGCTGTCGGCCAGCTCTGGAGCGAAGTGAATGACAATGGGGCAGAGGTGAATGGGCGCGCCACCATTTGGCAAATCGACAATGGCATCCACCTAGACCTTCATCAGTTTGTGGATGCTAAGTATACTCGTTCACAAGCAAACTCAATCACAGTTACAGAATCATCGATCATCGTACTTGGAACAGTGAATGTTTTTGATGAGCGTTATACTTTGATAGAAAAGAGAGCGGTGCTGTGGCGCTATATGTTGTCTTGAAATGGTCAATATTCGTTAGATAAGTAGATATTTGAATAGCCAGGCGAGTTTCTTAAAAAGCTTACGCGTTCCTTGTTATTTGTATTCTGCACTCCTTCGGATTGATTTATATCTTTACGCCAACTCTTCAAGCCAGTGGTATATTCATTCAATGTGTGGTTTTTTTATCAGAGGTTGTTGGTTTGTATATTATGTCATTGCCTAACAAAGTGTAGATAGGGATAAACTTCTGCTGTGTTCACTTTGGCCCAGACAGAGCCCGCCCATCTGTTCATTACACCGCAAATCGATGGTCAGCCAATTTTTCTAAATATTGGCCGCCCCATTTTTCCAATGCATGCAAAATAGGTTGCAGCGTTTGACCAAATGCTGTTAGGCTGTATTCGACTTTGGGAGGAACCTCTGCGTAAACGGTTCTTAAAACAATACCGTCTTTTTCTAATTCGCGTAGTTGCTTAGTCAGCATTCTTTGGGTGATTTTTGGCATCAATCGTTTCAATTCGTTGAAGCGTTTGAATTCTGCGGTGCTCAGATGGTACAAAATAACACCTTTCCACTTGCCGCCAATGGCCTCAATCGCTGCCTCAACAGCACATCCAAAACTGCAACTGTAATCTTCATGCTTCATAGCTATTATCCAATAGTATATATTTTGATACTATAGCACATAAATGTACGTACTTGTTTTTATGTTTGTAGTGCTCATAATACACCTGATATTAAATACTTTCAATGGAGTCGTCTATGAAACACCCGATAATTCAGGATTTACAACATCGTTACACCACAAAAAAATATGACAAAACCAGGAAAATACCCGCTGAACAACTGGATATCATTTTTGAGGCCATGCGTTTGTCGCCATCTTCCATTAACTCACAACCTTGGAAATTCATCGTCATAGAAAGTGATGAAGCCAAGCAGCGCATGAGTGAAACATTCATCAATAAATTCCAATTCAATCAACAACACATTTTTGACAGCTCTCATACCATCCTTTTTGCGCACAATCCGCGCTATAGCCGTGAGGACTATGCTGAGGTGGTTGACAATGCAGTGGAAGATCAAAGAACCCGTCCAGAAGACCGAGACAAGGCGTTCACTTCTTTTCTGTTCGCGGAACTCAACACCGATGAAACAGGAAACAACTCCAACTGGACCAAGGCACAAACGTACCTGGCATTTGGTAACACACTGCACACCCTGGCTCGCTTAAAAATTGATGCTACGCCCATGGAAGGTATCGATATTGAGTTGGTCAATAAAGCGTTTGAAAAAGAACTGGATGGTTACCAATGTGAAGTGGCCCTGGCGATGGGCTACCATCATCCAGAGGAAGACTACAATGTCCAACTACCCAAATCTCGCCGCAGGCTCGACAGTGTTTTGACTCGGATTTAAAAAATCAATATTTAAGGAAAAAAGCCAAGGATGGTTAATTTCAACAAGATTTCTTTATCTAATTTCGTTCCCAATGCATTCAGATTGTCTTGTGCTAAAACCAAGATTTTAACCAAGCCACGTTGCTGTTCAGCGGGGCTCGTTATGCACTAACTTGAAATTGAGCATGAATAAAGGAACATTGATATTTTTTTGTGGAAAAATGGGATCAGGGAAATCAACCCAATCCAAAAAAATTTCATTGTGTTACAGGAGAGGCTTGCGAGCTTCGTTAACCCAAGCTGAACATAACAAAATCTTAAAGTGAGAGGTATTTGGCAGTCATTTGTTATGTTGTTCTGCTATGATGTGGTTTTTTAATAAAGAAGAGGGTTCAATGAAATTAAGAAATATGTTGTTGGCTGGTGTTGCAGTTGTTGGTCTTGTTGGGTGTGGTTCAGATTGCACAGAACAGGAATTACAGGATAAATTGATGGAAATTACCACCAAAGTTCAGGAGTTGGCGGCATCAGGTGACATGGGTAAACTCATGGAATTTTCTAAAAAAGCCAATGAAATTGGTCAAGCCATGAAAGGTTCTAAGGATGAGTTGCAAGCAGCTTGTCAGGCGGCTGATGAATTATTGAGTGAGCTTTAAAATCAGTATAAAAAAACTGAAAGCTGATTAGTTGAACCAGAAAAATGATTAAGCTATTACTAAATACTAGAAATTGCTTCGATGCATCACATGTTTTGACCAGAATATTGGCAGAACTGTGCATTTTCTGGTCGGCTGTGTGGCGCATGGACGCGCTGAATAAATAAACCCACGATGGACTTTTTCAGGGTTAACTAATGAGTCGTTTCAGGTCATATCATCATGAAAAACTATTTTACTGTATTAATTTTTATTGTTGTTGTGGCCTGTGATTCTACTGGCCAATCACCTTCCGCTTCCTCAACAGCTGAACAACCGCTTGCGCAAACAACACCCAACTTGGCTGGACTTTGGCGCGGCGTGCTGGCCTCACCTGGTGGGGAATTGCCTTTTGGACTGCAACTGACCAAAACTTCCGATCATTATCAGGCCAAAATACTCAATGGGCCTGAGCAAGTAGACACTTCTGCGGTGGTGCTCAATGGCAATCAAATTGAAATTCAATTCAGCTGGTATGATGCCAGAATTACCGCAACTGTAGGCGAGCATGGCGAGTTAATGCAAGGCGTATGGTTAAAAACGGCTCCAAACAATACCGTTTCATTACTGCCTTTTTCTGCAACCCGTGGTTACCCCTATCGTTTTGAGCCTCAGGATACAGTGCAAATGGCGGCTCAGTTAGGTGGTGTTTGGCAAGTAGAATTCAGTGACGATGATGGCGTGACAGTCGCAGTGGGTGAGTTCAAACAAAGTGGCCACAAGCTCAATGGTACATTTTTAACACCCACAGGTGATTACCGTTATTTGGCCGGTGATGTGTTGGGCAATAGACTGCGTTTGTCTGCCTTTGATGGCGCGCATGCTTTTTTGTTTGATGCACATTTAGGCAATGGACAGTTGCAGGGAAATTTTTGGTCGAGGGACAGCTACCATGCCACCTGGGTAGCACAAAGAAATGAAGAAGCATACAAAGTTTTACCTGACTCCTGGGAAATGGTGAATGTCACCACTGAAGATCGTGGCATCGATTTTGCTTTTGAAGATATAAATGGTCAGTTGGTGCAATTATCAGATGAGCGCTTTACAAACAAGGCAGTGATTGTCAATATTTTTGGCACCTGGTGTCCAAACTGCAATGATGAAGCACCCGTGTTGGCTGAGTTCTACCGCAAATATCATGAAAAGGGACTTGAAATAGTTGGGCTGGCATTTGAATATACGGATGATGTCGCGCGCGACAAACGACAATTGGGCACATTTAAAAAACGGCATGGCATTGAATATCCGTTGTTGCGTGCTGGTCAAAATGACAAAGCAGAGGCGGCTGAAATATTGGGATTTGTTGATAAAATTGTGGCTTATCCGACCAGTATTTTTCTCAACAGAAACCATCAGGTAGTCAATATCCACTCAGGTTTTGCTGGACCTGGTACTGGTAATCACTACCTCAAATTAGTTCATGAGTTGGAGCAACAAATTATTGAACTAATACAATAAACACAATTGACAATCATTCTCATTCGCATATAATGCGGTTTTTTAACTTGCGTGAATCATTATGAGAGTTGTTATCTGTTTTTTGGGGTGGTTGATTTCCCTGGGTTGTCAGGCCGATGAAGGTTTGTGGATATATGCCAAAGGTGCAGATACCCTGCCAGATGGTGCCATTGAATACAAATTAAACATTATTTCACGCCAGGGTAAGGATTCCGGTGATTATGTGTTCAATGACATCAGGCCAGAAATCGAATATGGCGTAACGGATCGATTAACCGTTTATGCTGAGCTGATGTTTTTTGATCATGATTATGCTGTAGAAAATCCGGAGCTCAACCCAATGTTTGAGACCCAAGGTGGTGAAGGTGGAAGCTTCGATCGTACCCAGGTCGGTGGTTTTGAGGTTGGTCTAAAATACAATGTGCTCAGTGTTTACAAGGATCCTGTGGGGTTGTCATTTGGTTTGGCCTATGAAAACCGCAATAAATATCGATTGGACGGTTCGGACATTAATCAGGATAGCTTCGTGTTTGCCAGTTACTTGCAGAAAAATTTTCTCGACAATACCTTACAGCTGGTGGCTAATTTAAAGATGGAATTTGAGCGTCGCAATACGCCTGACGTACTGGAAGAGGAAATTGCCTTTGATGCGGCTTTGGGCATTGCTTACCGTTTTAGACCCAAATGGAGTGTGGGATTTGAATTTCGACATCAGTCAGACTACTTAAATCCGCAGGAAGGTGGTGTGTTTAATCCAGAATTGGATCGGTCCAGTTTTGACTTGACTGACTTCCGTATCGGTTCTCAACACCAACGGGGCAATTATGTTGGACCTTCGTTACATTATGCTGAAAAGGAATGGTGGGTGACTACAGGTGTCCTGTGGCAAGTGGCAGGCGGTGGTTCACCTTTTTCATTGAGTTATGCCGATCGTAACTGGGATGAACATGAAAGGGTTCATGCAGGTTTGACCATAGGTTTTGAGTTTGACTGAATATGAACAGAAGAGCATTTAACCAAAAATTATTGCTGGTTGGTGGTGGTTTGCTGCTTGGAAGTTCACTTGTGGTGGCCAAAAATTACTTAAGTGCTGAGCAAGCAATGCAAACCATTTGGCCAGGGTTGAAAATGACTCCTTTCAGTGTCGAACTGAGTGAAGCGGAAATGAAAGCCATTAAAAAAGCATCAAAAACGCGGGTACGCAGTCAATGGGTTAAAGGCTATCGATCAATTGACAACCAATGGCTGATTATCGATCAGGTTGTGGGTAAACATGAATTTATTGATCTGGCCATTGGGCTTGATGCACAAGGAGCGGTCACTGGTGTAGAAATTTTGACTTATCGGGAATCGTATGGTGATGAGGTCAGGAATCCCAAATGGCAGGCACAATTTTATGGTAAGGATTCAAGTGAAGTTTTGTTACTTGATCAACACATCAAGAACATTTCAGGTGCCACCATGTCATGTCGTCACATCACCGATGGAGTCAATCGTTTAACCCAGACTTGGGCATTGGTTTTAAAAAACCTGGCATGAACCAAATCAGTCGATGCCAGCCGGGATTGGGCACTTTGGTGGAGATCAATATCCAAGGTGATTGCGATGATGCAGTGTTAATTGAAGCCAGCAGGCACGCATTTGCTGTTATCAGTGAAGTTACTCAAGCCATGAGCTTTCATGATCAGAGCAGTGAGTTGTCCATAATTAATCAACAAGCACATCATCAACCTGTGAAGGTAGGAGTGCATACTGCACGGGTATTACATATGGCGCAGCAAATGTATCAGGATTCAGCAGGTGTTTTTGATGTCAGTGTGGGTTCCTGGCTGGTTAATGATGGTTTATTACCTGAAACAATGGTAGCGTTGACTAATGTGCCTGATTTAAGTCAAATGAAATTGAATGACCGACAAGTGCGTTTTAAACGACCATTGACACTGGATTTGGGTGGAATTGCCAAAGGGTATGCCGTTGATGTTGCTATGGATCGCATCAAGGCGTGTCTTAATCAACAACTCATTCAGGCCTCAGTGAATGCCGGGGGTGATATGAAAGTATATGACTGGCACAATTATGAGGTGTTGGTACCTGATGTTCATAAGCAAGTCAAAAGTCTTTATATGAAACGCAGCTCAGTGGCGAGCAGTTCCAGTTATTACCTGGCAGGGAACAGTGCCATCTATGATCCAAAACAAGGATGTCAAGTTGAGCTGGGTACAACGGTAAGTGTTTTTGCTGACTCGTGTATGGTGGCTGATGCTTTAACAAAAGTAGCAGCAGTGGTAGGCAAGACTGACCCCATATTTGAGAGGTATGAGGCAGAGGTCATGATGGTATGAGTGCGGTTAAAATAAAACTGCAACCCTGGTTCAGAAGAAGCATTTATGTGGTTCTGGGTATCAGTTGGCTAACCGGCCTGACATTTTTTATCATGAATAATTGGGCGGCTATTGAAGGAGATTTTGGGCCCGAAAAACACCCATTACAATTCAAGGTTTTGGTGGTGCATGGTGCCGCCGCATTCTTGATGTTAATGATCTTTGGTTCGATGCTGAGCAATCATTTGCCAATGGCATGGAAAACCAATAGGCTGCGTAAAATTGGAATAACGCTGACCAGTTTTGTGATCATTCAGATACTCTCTGCTTTTTTGTTGTATTATCTGTCAAGTGATTCTGTGCGTGCTGTTGTTGTCTGGGTTCATTTGCTCGCAGGCATGACTTTACCTGTTGTATTGACCACGCATGTTTTAGTCGGTAGGCAACGCTCTCGAAGTAGGCAAGGAAAAACCAAATAAATTTACAGTCAAATTATCAGCTGCATCAGTTACAATAAAACGGTGTCATTGGTGCTTTAATTACCGATGATAGACCAAGAGGGTATTGTCCCTGATAATTATTAAGAAAAAATAGAAGGAGTTGAGCTATGAAAGCATTGAAAATTGTTGGTATTATTTTGATCTTGGTTGGAGCTGTTGACCTGATTGGAAGTTATACAGGTTTTGATTTATGGGGTAGATTAGGCGTGACTTTGCCAGATATACTCTGGAAGTATTCTTCTTATATCGAAATTGGCCTTGGTTTACTGTTATTTAACCTGGGTTCTGGTCAAAAGTCTGAAGAGGCAGAATAATCTGCTGAGTAATACCGATAGGTTCAGGTAAATAAAGCCCACAGCCACCGACTGTTGGGCTTTTTTAGTGTCAAAAAGTCATTTTCATCACGTCTGGATGAATGAGTTGATATCCCAATTGATGTTTAAGTTTCTGATTGCTGACAGTTTTGTGGCTGCTTGGTTGTTCATTGTTAAGGTTCAAAGCTTTATTGCCTAACTCCAGAGCCATTTGGCTATAAAAAACAGCTTTGGTCGGGTGGGTGTCGGCACAGACGTTATAAACTTCATTCCAAGCATTGTTTTCAATCACAGTTTGCAGGGTGCCAATCACATCATCCAAATGGATCAAGTTCACAGGTGCATCAGGGCTCTTTATTGTTTTGCCATCTCTGAAAAAGTTGCCAGGGTGTCTACCGGGTCCTACCAAACCTGCCAGTCTCAGGATGGTAGAGAACTGATGGGTTTGGATCAATTCTTCGATCTGGAGTAAAGGATGTCCATGTTGCAGTGACTCACTGGTTTCATCATGAGTTTGTTGGTCATTGGCATAGACTGAGGTTGAGCTGATAAAGATGATGTGACGGCAGTTTTGATCAATAAGTTGATCCATGAGAACTTCAAAAGCTTCCACATCTTTGCTGGTAATCGCAATAATCAATACATCAGTGTCAAATAAATACTCAGGATTGGACAGCTGATCACCCAGTTGGTATGTGATGGCATTAAGACCTGTTGCTTGAAGGGTTTTGATTTTTTCCTGGCTTGTGCAGGTTAATAATAAATCATGACCTTGTTGCTGCAGGTATTGTGCCAATGGCTGGGCCAGCCAACCGCTGCCAATGATGCTTATTTTCACGTTTAAGCCTTGGGTAAGGTGACGCCTTGTTGCCCTTGGTATTTGCCACCTCGGTCTTTGTAGGAGACGTCACAGACTTCATCAGACTCAAAGAACAAAAACTGCGCGACACCTTCGTTGGCATAAATTTTGGCAGGTAACGGTGTGGTGTTGGAAAATTCCAAAGTCACATGACCTTCCCACTCGGGCTCTAATGGTGTTACGTTAACAATGATGCCACACCGCGCATAAGTGGATTTACCCAAACAGACAGTCAGAACATTGCGTGGTATTTTCAAATATTCAACGGTTCTGGCCAAACAGAATGAGTTGGGTGGGATGATGCACACATCAGACTTCACATCGACAAAACTTTTGCGATCAAAACGCTTTGGATCAACAACCGCTGAATTGATGTTGTGAAAAATTTTAAACTCGTCAGAACAGCGCACGTCATAGCCATAGCTTGAAGTACCGTAGGAAATGATTTTGTTGTTGCGTGCGGTGGTGCGGACTTGATTCGGCTCAAAAGGGCTGATCATGTCATGTTGTTCGGCCATGCGGCGAATCCAGTGGTCTGATTTGATGCTCATGTTGGTTTCTTGGTCTCTTATAGCTTATGCAGTTTTAAACTGTCGGTTAGGCTGAATTTAATCGGTAATTTACCCAAGTTTTGGGCGGTTCTCAAGGCAATCATCTGCGCTTTTTCGTTCAGTGTATGGCTTGCTCGCCAAACTTCAGATGGTTTGCCGTTATCCATGTTGGCGCGGATGTCGATGTTTAATGGCATTTGTCCCAGTAAAGGCACGTCAAATTCTGTTGCCATTTTTTGGCCACCATCCTGACCAAAAATATGCGCTTCATGACCACAGTTTTCGCACACATAAGTGCTCATGTTTTCAATGACACCCAATACCGGAATTTCGACCTTTTTAAACATGGCCAAGGCTTTTTGCGCATCCAGTAGTGCAATGTCTTGCGGAGTGGTCACCAACACAGCTGCGGTGACTGGAATTTTTTGAATCATGGTCAATTGAATGTCGCCGGTTCCAGGCGGTAAATCCATGATTAGGTAATCCAGGTTGGACCAGCGTGTGTCTTCGATCATTTGCATCAGCGCTTTGGTGACCATGGCGCCGCGCCAGATGGCCGGATCTTTTTCGCCCAGGATGTAACCTAATGACATGGTTTGTAAACCATCTGCATCAATGGGTAGAAAGGTTTTATTGTCCGGTGATTCTGGCTTTTGATTGACGCCGAGCATTTTTGGTATGCTGGGCCCATAAATGTCCGCATCCAGAATGCCTGTGGTGGCACCGAGTTGTTGTAAGCTTTTTGCCAGCATCACACTCATGGTGGATTTACCTACACCGCCTTTACCGGAAGCAATAGCAATGATATTTTTCACGCCCCTGATGGGCTTGATGCCTTCTTTGACTTGATGTTGTCTGATGTGTTGTTTGATGTCTATGGCGTCAACACCACAAATTTGTTGTAATAATTGTTGGTATTGGTCTTCATATTGGCCGAGCGGGAAACGGCTTTCGGCTTTTTTGTTGTTACCTTTGAGGTCAAAGGATTTGTCAAACAGTTGGCCGGTGATTGTGTCGTTTTGTTCGTTGATTTTGGTCATATTATTGATCCATCACTTTTTTTATCAATGCCATGGTAGATGGGTCCAAAGCCATGTCATTTAAAGTGTTGTTTTCCACATGTTCCTGAATATCTCTGGCTATGGCTTTGCCTAATTCGACGCCTGGTTGGTCAAAGCAGTTGATGTTCCAGATGACTGACAAGGTGTAAACCATGTGTTCATACATGGCCAACAGTTGTCCTACGGATTGTGCTGACATATTTTTTAGTAACAAGGTGGTGCTGGGTTTGTTCCCAGGGCAACCTTTCATGCTGTGATCTTCTTCTTTGCCTTGCATCAAAGCAGCACCTTGGGCAATCAAGTTGAATAACAGGAAGTTCTGGCTGCTGGAGTTTTTTTCAAGCACGCCAATAAAATCCAACGGTAAAGCGTCTACACCTTGATGAAAGGCCTGAAAAAAAGCATGTTGTGACAGTTGGCCGTGATCACCAAAAACCCAAGGTGTGGTCGGATATTCAATGACTTCGCCATTGATGTTGTGCATTTTACCTGCGCTTTCCATCATCAGTTGTTGTAACCATTTAGGTAAACTGCGCAGGCGTGCATCATAGGGAAGGCAGCCATAAGCGTCCAAACCAATAAAATTGCGGTACCAAATGGTCATCATAGCCATTAAAACCGGCAAGTTTTGTAAAAATGGTTCATTTTTATAATGTATGTCCATTTGATACGCACCTGCCAACAGCCCCTCAAATTTTTCTTTACCGGCAGCTAACACGATAGGGAAACCAATGGCTGACCATAAGGAAAAACGCCCCCCTACGCTGTCATCGAAAGGCAATATCATGCCCTCAGGAATACCGGCTTCTCTGGCTCGCTGCTGATTAGCGGTGATGGCCATCAGTGAGCTTTGCTTGTCATTGGGTTGATAACCTTTGATGCGCTTCAGTTTTTTTTCAACGGCTCGTGCATTCATTAAAGTCTCTACCGTAGAAAAACTTTTAGAGCTGATGCAAAACAAAGTGTGCTCTATATCTACTGACTTGAATAGCTGATTGATGAGTGAATCATCGACACTGGCCGCGAAATAGACTGGTATGATGCTTTCACTTTGTAGTTCAGTCAGCGCCTCTATGACCAGTCTGGGTCCAAGATAAGAGCCTCCGATGCCAATATTCACCAATTGTTTTATTTTTCTGCCAAAAGCACTGCGAATGGTGCCTGAATTAACCTGGTCTGCCAGATTATAAATTGATGTCGTATTTTGTTGATGGTTTTTATGGCTAGGGTCACGTAGAGTGGTGTGTGAAGCTGGTAAGGAATCAGTGACATTAACTATTTCACCTTTAAATAATTTGTCGATGGCGCTAGATAGTTTTGCTTGCGTCGTTAATTCTTGAAGTAAATCTAAAGCTTCTTCATCAATCCAGTTTTTGGATAAATCCAGATACAGATCTCCAAATTCAAAGGTAAACTTTTGATGTCTGTTGGTTTGTTGCCACAATGCTGCCAAATCCCTGAGCTCAGTTTGTTTGGCCTTATCCTTGAGTTGATTCCATATCGGGTTGTTGTGCATGCTTTAGAATGGTACAAAGTGGGGGGTTATTTTAGCCCGAATATTTCATCAGTAAATGGAATTTTCGGGAAAAGTAACAAAGAAGGGTGTTCAAATATCATGAAAAGCATAGAGCAGGCAATGAAAGTCCGGCGGTTTTATAGAAGATAAAGAAGCCTGACTGGAATGCCGTAGCTCGTAACAGCTATGGTTTGAATGATTTTGGGCATGATTATAAAACCACTTCCTTGTGGTTTTTCCTTTCAGGCTGCCTTCGGCATTCATAAATGCAGTCCTGCATTTTTAGTCAAAGTCAGTTTTTTTTAAACTAAAACATCTGGAATGTTTTGGTCAGCTTTGCTGCCCGAAAGGGACGGCACAAGGAAGTGCTGTAACAAACCATTTAAGTACAAATTGTGCTTGTTGTGAATTATATATTTCTTACATAGGCAACAGAAGTAATTGAGCGATGTCTTTTGGTCTAGTCGTTCGGGTGAACTTTGTTTCTAGCAAAAAAAAACCCATCCAGTTTGGATGGGTTAAATACGATATTTTACTTTTGTGCCCTGCTTGTCTTGGAGTCGTTTAGATATACTCTAAAACTGAAATCAATATTACAGTAAGGTTTGTATAAAAGCAACACCTATTTGTCTTTTTTGTTTAAAAAAAACAACAAAAAGTCAAAAAAACAAGTTTGTGTTGCAATTTTACAACAGTTTTAACTGGTTTTTAATGAATTCAGGTGTTTTTAATGGTTTGAGGGTGCTTAAGCACGGGTGTTTTTTTTGATGCTTAGTGATGAGTTGTTGCAATGCGGCTGGTAAAGTTGGTGCCAGTTCTGCCAAAGGTTGTATTACAAAGCAGCGATCTGCTATCCAAGGGTGAGGAATCTTGAGATTTTCCCGATTAAAAGTGATTTGATTCCAAAGCAAAATGTCAATGTCTATAACACGACTGAACCAACGCTGATTAATTTGTCTTCGCATCAGGCGATATTCAATTATTTTTATGGCTTTGAGTAAGGCAAGCGGTTTTAATGCAGTCTCTATTTTAATGGCTGTATTAATAAAATCAGGTTGGTCCTCTACGCCCCAGGGTTTGGATTGGTAAAAGTTAGCCAGTGCTGTTATCTGGGTGTTGGGTAGGTTATTGAGGTGCTGTAGACTGCTGGATATTTGTTTGAGTGGTTGGTTTAGGTTACTGCCAAGCCCTAAATAGGCTATGTTGGCTGGCTGCTTTGGCATGGGTCACAATTTATGGTCAAGCTTTTTGCGTTTGACTTTTTTACCGAAAATCAGACTTTTAACTGCTTCTGGTGACATGCTCTGGATGTTGGTCCAAAATTCAGCCTGTGCTTCAAATTCTTTTTCAACTTGAGCCCTGAGCAATAAAAAGTCATAACCCGCACGAAATCTGGGGTGATGCAAGGTGCCGTAAACACCTTTGCCATACATTTTTTTGAAGCGCAGTTGTAACATCCACATTTGGCGGACACCATTTTGGATGGCTTTGGGTATCATTAACACTTGGCGCTGATCAGCCATCACTTTGCCAGCGGCTTCATGCAAGGCATCATGTGGGTTTTTACCTTTGATGCACAATTGGTCATACAGTGGTAAAAATTCCAGCCACAATACACAGGCAGTCAGGAAAACCGGGGTTACAGAAAGGCCATGTTTTAAACGGGTATCGGTGTTTCTGAATGCGGTGGTCAAAAACTCATGCCAAACGGGGTTTTTGTCAATGTGCTTGGCGGCATTGGGAAACAGCAATTCCAGCATCTTTAATTCACGTAATGTGGCAAAAGCAATTTCCATATGACCACAATGAAACAGTTTTACGGTTTCATCAAACAACCGGGCTGCAGGTACTTTATGCAGATGATGACGGTTGCTGATGATGTGCTGTTTTAATTCATCAGTTATCTCAAGCCCCAGTTTGGCATTGAAACGGATGGCTCTGAGCATTCTCACTGGATCTTCTACAAAACGTTTGTTGGGGTTGCCAATCAGCCTGAGTTCGCCGCTTTTCAAGTCTTTAACCCCTTCGGCAAAATCCAGTATATTTTCTTCCAGCAGATCCAGATACAGTGCATTACAGCTGAAATCGCGGCGGATGGCATCCTGATCAATGGAACCAAATACATTGTCACGAATGATTTGTCCTTTTTTGATCACTCGATCTCCCGGGTCGCTGCCACGAAAAGTGGCTACTTCGTAGATGGCATTACCCATATAGATATGTGCTAAACGGAAACGGCGGCCAATGATGCGGCATTTGTTTTTGAAAATATGCTTGATTTCTTCGGGAGTGGCATCGGTGGCAATGTCGAAATCTTTGGGGTGTAAACCGAGTAACAAATCACGTACAGCGCCACCTACCAAATAAGCCTCGAAACCGTGATCCACCAGTTTTTCTATGATTTTTTTTGCAGCTGGGTGTATTTCGGCGAGAGGTAGTTTGTGTTCTTTTTTGGTGTATGTTGTGAGGTTATTGTTAAGCAAGTTTATTGGCGATGAAATATCGGCTTGTTGTATAATTGGGCATTATAACAAAACAAGGAGCAAATGAATGACTTTTGTGGTGACTGAAGCCTGTATCAAGTGTAAATACACCGACTGTGTTGAAGTATGTCCAGTGGATTGTTTTCATGAAGGGCCTAATTTTCTGGTCATTGATCCAGAGGAGTGCATTGACTGTACCTTGTGTGAGCCGGAATGTCCGATTGAAGCCATTTATCCAGAGGACGACTTGCCCGCTGGCCAAGAAAAGTTTATTGAAATTAACAAGGAGTTGTCGGAAATATGGCCAGTCATTACTGAGATGAAAGAAGCACCGGATGATGCTGATGATTGGGCGCAGGTTAAAGACAAAACACATTTACTGGATCGGGGGGACGATTAGTCAGATCATACATAACTAAAAAAGGCGCCATGTGCGCCTTTTTTAGTGTTTAAAAACCAATAATTGGCTTAATTCTTAGTCGCAGCATCAAAAATGTGGTTAAACAAGTCATCCACTACATACGCAGAAGGTGCTTCAAAATCCAGGGTTTGTAACCAGATTTGTTGTTTTTGTGGAAGTTTGAGGCAGGTCAAAACATATTCACCAGAGCGGTCTATGTAGGAACTGTTGATGGTAAAAAGTTTTTTGAAAAAGTTTACGTTTTCGACCTCTTCAATGATTGGGTCATAAAAACGGTAAGTCATCTGGCAGTTATCTGCATCTTCTTCAAGTAGCTGCCAATTGTAACCATGGTCACCCATCATTAATTCCCATGCATCCTTGTCATTATATATTTCGATGGTTGGCATGCCATTGGTTTCAATGATTACTACATTTTCATCGTCACTGCGTTTGCGTGCAAATGACATTTCTGGTGGTCTTGAATCAGGTGCAGATGTCGATGCAGTTGTGGCAACGTCAGGCACATCAAGATTGTGACTGGTTCTGGGCATATCAAACCCCTCTACAGCCTGTAAACCGTCGGTCTCTTGAGCTTGTAGATAGGGTTCTTCCTTAACCAGTCTGTTGCAATTGACTAACAACATACTTAGGCTGATGATGCACAAGATTTTAAACATTGAATTCATTTTGAATTAAACTCCTGAATAATGGGTTGTGTCAGTGATCTGACTTGATTTGCTTTGATTTTAGTCATGACCAAAGGTTTACGGATGCCAGATGATACCATATTTGTATGATGCATAAGACTTTTTACCGGACATGGATTTGGCTCATGAAACAGATAATCATACAATGGGATCAGTTGTTGGTTTAATTGTGTAGCCTGCTCAAGGTTACCCAATTGAATGTGACTACATATGGACTTGATGGCTTGGGGCCTGACATTAGCTGCGACACTGATTACGCCGTGAGCGCCCAGAGTCATGGCTTGGACAAAGCTACCATCGTCTCCTGATAACACCGCAAAATTTTTAATTTTCACCAATTCTGCAATGCGTTGCATGTCTGCTTTGGCTTCCTTAATACCGATGATGTTATCAATTTGAGCCAAATTTTTACTGGTGTTGGTTTGAATGTCTATCCCAGTACGGGAGGGCACATTGTACAAAATAATAGGCAATTCGCTGTGTTCCGCAATATATGTAAAATGTTGATACAATGCAGATTGACTCAAAGTCAGATAATAAGGTGTGACCACCAAAACGGCCTGGGCGCCGTTGTTTCTGGCGCGTTGGTTAGCGGTAATGACTTTATCCGGTTGAATGCCCCCGGTGCCGATGATGACATGGGTTTTTGTTCCCTGACACAGTTGTACCGCTAGTTGGCTCAGTTGGTCTATCTCTTCAGTGCTCAGCAACACCGATTCACCTGTTGTGCCAGCCACAACAATGGCGTCGGTTTGATTCTGTATATGCCATTGAATCAAAGCCTGCCACTGATCAAAATTGATGCTGCCATCGGCGAACATTGGGGTAACCAATGCTACCATGCATCCAGATAAATCTTTGGCTTGAATTTTGACCATACCAGAAGTCACTTGTATATATTTTTCAAAAGCGCATAATTATATGCTTTTTTTAATTAGGTGTATTAAATTATGGTTAAAATTGATGATAAAGTCTGGCAGCATCGTAATCAGTTGACCAATGGCAGTGAGCGGTCGTTACAAGAGCTGGTAAAGGATAAGTTGGTGGTGTTTTTTTATCCAAGAGCCAACACCCCAGGATGTACCACAGAAAGCAAAGAATTCAGTGAGCAACAAAAAGCTTTTGAAGCATTGAACTGTACAGTTGTCGGCGTATCAATGGATGGTTTGAAAAAGCAACAAAATTTTAAAAACAAATACCAAATGACTATAGAATTGATAGCCGATGTTGAAGGAAAATTGTGTGAAGCTTTCGATGTGATCAAAGAGAAAAAAATGTATGGTAAAACTTTTATGGGCATAGAAAGAAGTACTTTTGTCCTGAATCACCAAGGTGAAATTTTATATGAATGGCGTAAAGTTAAAGTTAATGGACATGTAGATGCGGTTTTGACTGAAGTCAAGTCATGAATAAGGCTTGATAAGTTATAATGCCGCTGCAAAAAAATGTTCTGAGAGAAAGGAAAGTTAAATGACACAAACAATTACAATAATAAAAGGCGATGGCATAGGGCCAGAAATCATGGATGCAACACTCAGGGTGTTGGATAACTTAGGCTTGGATTTTGTCTATGAGTTCAAGGAGGCTGGATTGGCGGCATTGGAAAAACATGGTGAATTGTTGCCGCAAGATACTTTAGATACGATCAAACGTAACAAAATCTGCCTAAAAGGACCTTTAACCACACCGGTTGGTAAAGGATTCAGCTCAATTAACGTGGCTTTACGTCGCTACTTTAATTTGTTTGCTAATGTGCGCCCAGTGATAACGTTTGAAGGCACCAAATCAAAGTATGATGATATTGATATTTTAACCATCAGGGAAAATACCGAAGGCGCCTACCTCAGTGAAGGACAAACCATCAATGAAGAGCGAACTGTGGCAGAGTCTAAAATTGTGGTAACCCGTGAAGCTTCAGAGAACATCGTTCGATATGCCTTTGAGATTGCCAAAAAAGCTGGACGCAAGAAAGTCACTGCGGTGCATAAGGCAAACATCATGAAAACAACCTCAGGTTTGTTTTTAGAAGTGGCACAGGAAATGGCCAAAGAATATCCGGAAATCGTCTTTAATACTTTAATTGTTGATAACACCTGTATGCAGTTGGTGATGAATCCCTCTCAATTTGATGTGATTGTCACCACCAATCTGTTTGGTGACATCATCTCTGATTTGTGTGCGGGTCTGGTCGGCGGATTAGGTATGGCTCCTGGTGCCAACATTGGTACGGATGTGGCTATGTTTGAAGCGGTTCATGGCTCAGCACCAGACATAGCAGGTAAAAAGATTGCCAATCCGACAGCGGTGATTTTAGCAGCTGCCATGATGGTAGAGCATATGGGCCATGTCGCTGAGGCCAATCGTATACGTGATGCTATCAGGAAGACACTGTTGGATAAAGACCGATTGACGGGCGACTTGGGTGGTTCTGCTCATACGGCAGAATTTACAGATGCCGTGATTTCGCGGCTTTAGACGGGGTGATTTTGTAGTCTTGTTGTGAATTTGCAACAAAATAAACAAAATTATGTGAGTTTTTTCACGAATTACGCCATGATAAATTGACATTTTGTTGTTTTTTTGCAATCATTCACACTAAGGCGAAATATTAGATAAATGTTAACAAAACTCAAAAAAACCACCTATTCCGTTGCATTGTTGCTCAGTTTGGTACATAACGTATCAATTGCTGATCGACTGTTGTCAGCTAGCGAACACTATAGTTGGCATAATGACGCCAGCCATTTGAGTTTAATTGACAGTAAAATGGACTTGGGTCACTGGCGAAATGACATTGCTGAACGCATTTTTCCTAATTTTTACGCCAGCTTGCAATTGAATCAGTTTGATCAACTGGCCGAACAGCTGAGTTTCCAAGGGGCAAAGTTGTATTTCAATGCTGATCGTTACAAGCAATTGAGCCAGCTGATAGATGAAAGTGCTTATTTCTTTACTTTTGATTATGATCAGTCATTTTTGAAAACTGCCAGCTTTCAGGAAAATGAGTTTCAATATAACCAATTTTTACTTAATCAAAAGGATTCGTTTCGTCGCAGTATTTTTGCCCCTGGAATTGCCTATCGGGTGAATGATAATTCTGAATTAAGTCTGGCTGTCGTTTTCGCCCAACAAAATTATTCAGACATTAACTTTCTGGCTTCTGAAATCAACGGTTCTGATCAGCTGGACTTGTATTCCGTCAGCTATACCGAAACCAGTAATGGCTTGGGCTTGAATCTTGGTATGTCGCAAAAAATCTTCAATAGGTTTGTGATCGATACCAAATACCAGTCGAAAATTGATATGGATGGCTTCAGCCGTTTATTGGGTGTTCAGGCAGATCCTGCTGATTTTGATATCCCTGAACAAATTGATATGGCCGTAGGTTTTGGTATTACTGACCAGGATACGGTTACAGTAACGGCGACTCACAGCTTTTACAGTGACATCAATGCATTTGTTAGTCGTTCTTATCCAGACATTTTCCTGACCTTCTTGAATGACTTTGAAAGTCCCGAATTTTTATGGGATGATCATACTGTTTTTTCATTTAACTACCAGCATGCCTTCAACAATGGTGCTGTGTTCAATGTTGAATATTCCGGCAGACAGCAACCGCCAGCCACAGATGAAGACCTGACCACCATTTTGAATGCTATTTCAGCTCCATACAGCGTTCGGGTTGGTTTGAGCACGCCATTGCTGGGTGGTGAATTAGATTTGTATGCCAGTTATGCACCTAAGCCATTGAATTTTGGCCGAACCGATTTCGGCAGTGTTAACAGCGAATTAAGAGGCAAACACACCGAGGCCGTGTTGTCCTGGTTGTTCACTTTTTAATTCCTTATTTTCTATTAAGTCGTCTATAATTCATTCATGAATGTCATCTCAAGTTGGTTCAAGAGAAACTTCTCTGATCCTCAAATCGTAATCCTGATTTCTGTATTGATATTGGGATTTGTTTTTGTCATATATTTTGGCAAACCCTTGGCGCCTTTTTTAACCAGTATTGTGGTGGCATATCTACTTGAAAGCGTTATTGTTCGTCTTGAAAAGCTCAAGTTTCCACGTGTATTGGCTGTGTTTCTGGTTTTTCTGGTTTTTGTCGCAGTGATGCTGGTATTGATTATCTGGTTAGTTCCTAAGCTAACCACTCAGGTGACACAACTGGCACAGGCTTTACCTACATACATATCAACTGGCTTGGATTTTTTGCGTGCTTTGCCTGAAAAGTATCCAGCCATGATTAAGGAAGAACAGGTGCAATCGATCATTACCTCTGCTACCAATGAAATGACTGCGATGGGTCAAACCATTATCGGCAAAACAGTTTCATCCGTATTTTCTGCTTTTTCCATTGCGGTCTTTTTGGTTACTATGCCGATTTTGGTGTTCTTTCTGTTAAAAGATAAAACCATTATTGTTGGATGGTTACGTCAGTTTATTCCTAGAGATTCTAAATTGACTTTATCAGTGTGGTCACAGGTGGATGTGCAGATAGGTAATTATGTTCGAGGTAAGGCATTTGAAATAGTTTTGGTTGGTCTGATCAGTTACATCGTTTTCATTTTTCTAGATTTGCAATATGCCATTTTGTTAGCGACATTGACCGGGTTTTCAGTGTTGGTGCCATTTATAGGTGCTGTGGCGGTAACTATTCCGATTGCTTTGGTTGCTTTCGTTCAATTTGGTTGGACTGCACCGTTTGCTTACGTGATGATTTCCTACGGCGTGATTCAAATGCTGGATGGCAATGTGCTGGTTCCCTGGCTGTTTTCTGAAGTTAATAATCTGCATCCGGTTGCCATCATTGTTGCTGTGTTGTTCTTTGGTGGCGTGTGGGGATTTTGGGGCGTTTTCTTTGCCATTCCCTTGGCCACATTGGTTAATGCCATCATCGAGTCATGGCCTAAAACCATCAAAGTGCCATCTGAAAGTTAAAAAAACTAAAAAACCAATAATAATGTATTGGGTGTATCGTACTTCGTTGGTTTAGAAAAGTGAGTTAGCTGATGAGTAACTCATCCAGTTTGCCAGTTCTGTGTAGGGCGCTTAAATCATCAAAACCACCCACATGGTGATCATTGATAAATATTTGTGGCACACTGGTACGGTTGGCTTTTTCCAACATTATTTTCCTTTGATCAGGGTCAAGGTCAATACGGATTTCTTTATAATCCAACCCTTTGCTTTTCAGTAAGTTTTTGGCTGCATTGCAATATGGGCAGACCAGGGTGCTGTAAATGATTATTTTGTTCATGGGGTTCTCACATACAATGTTTGGGTTTAGGTAATCCGGCATGTTTACTGGCCAGTCTCACTGGGCCATCCGGATACAAACGATATAAAAAGCGGGAATTGATTTCAGTTTCAATTCTTTTGTTCAATTCCTTAATCAATAAGCGCATTGGCGGTGTCTCGCCAGTCAATTGATAAATATCACGGACTGCATTTATAACAAGCCAATGGTCTTCGCCTAATTCAATCCCGTCGGTTTTTGCCAATGCGATGGCTATTTGTTCATTCCATGTGTTGGAATCTACCAAATGGCCATGATTATCCGTTGCTAATGTCATTATTTCCAGGCGTAACTGTTGTTGTGTTGAATGATTAATTCCAGCCATTGTTCATGATTTATTTCATGAGGGCTGTGTCGATTCGCTATATTTGGGTCAATGTCTTTATTTACAAGATACCAATTGGTGCTGAAATCTTGCATAACATCAATGATTTTTTTTTGTTCATCCACAGAAAAGGTGCCAAAAATCAATAACGAGTCATTTTCTGACAACAGACCAAGGTGTTGTTCCAAGTGAACCAAGTTTTGCCAATGACACAAATGTAAGGTATTCATGAGATAAATTCAGCGCTGGCTAAAATTTGTTGCATCTGGACGGGTGTAATGGTCCGACAAGAATATGTATCCAGATCAGGTTGTTTTGTAGCGTTCAAAGCCAACAGGGCTTCAGCACCATATAGGTTCAATGCATTGTACTTCTGATTCAGTGTTTTGTGGCTTTGCCAGTGATGCCAGCTTTGCTTGTCAAAAATGATTTGTACCTTGAAATCAAAATTCAACATAGCAATCATTAGCAGGTATTGTTGTTCAATTTGCTGTTTGCTGAGGTGTTGCTGAATGATAAAAACACAATGCATCAGTTAAGCTCCAAAGTTCGGTCTGCTTGTTCCATGTTTAAGGCCAATTGCCCCATCCCAACCACTTTAAAACCACTGGCTAATTGTGGTTCGATACCATATTCTTCAATCATGGTTCGACACAATAATAACTCAGTTGAATTCGCCGCTTTTGACCAGGCTTGTTGTAACAACAGGTCTTGTGCAATGTGTACGGCATCACCATAAAAGAATACAGAGACCACATGATGTCCCTGTTTGTTAATGACTTGCATCAGCTCAAGTGCATGAACCAAGCTTTGCTGCCATTGGTGTGAAGGATTGATGATGAGATTGAATTTCATTGCGCCATTAGAATAATTGTGTGGTATTTTGTCAAGTAAGTGAAACCTCTGCATAAGTTCATGAATCAAGTAAACAAGTCAGAAAACCCTAATTTTTTCCTCTGAAAGCTTGGTAACAAGGGCTGTTGTTTGTGCGTTCCTTCATTCAGCTTTAAACTTTTGGTTTTTTTACTTTATACAGAGATTTCTAAAAATAGAATGAATTTAACTGCTTTTTAAAGGTCTGATGCATACAATTATGGTTATGAAAAAAATACTCACATTAATACTGCTTTTTAAAGCTGTTGGTATCACCCATGCAGAAATTAAATTGCCAGATTTAGGTAATCCGGCAGACAAAGTGTTATCTGCTGATGATGAACAGCGTTACCGTCAAAGCATCAAGGAGCAAATGTTTCAATACAATTTTGTTATGACTGACCCGGTTGTGGCATCCTATATTTATCATTTAGGCTATCAGTTGGCAGCCTACTCAGACAGACCCGAACAAACTTTTGACTTTTATCTGGTGCCCGCCAACGTTATCAACGCAGCGGCATATCCAGGTGGATTAGTTGTGGTCTATTCTGGCCTATTTTTGGAAACAGAGTCGGAAAGTGAATTGGCAGGTGTTTTGGCGCATGAAATTGCCCATGTCAATCAACGCCATATTTCACGGATGATGGCCAAACAACAAAAAGCCACTGCACCGATTCTTTTGGGTATGTTGGCTGCTTTTGCTGCAGCGCAATCCAGTAGCAGTGGAGATGCGACGATTGCTATAGCTGCCAGTATGTCTGCTTTACAACAACAATTAGCTATTAATTTCACTCGCTATCATGAATATGAAGCGGATCGAGTAGGCATCAGCACTTTATATGCTGCCGGTTTGAACCCAGAAGGCATGGCTACTTTTTTTGCCAGTTTGATGCAAAAACATCGAGTTGATCCACGCTATCAATTGCCTGAATATTTACGGACTCATCCTTTGTCGGTGAATCGTGTTACAGAGGCAAGAAACCGCCTCAATGCTTTTCCTCCAAAAGCTTATACGGAATCCAAAGCATATGCCTACATCAAGGAACGATTGCGGGTGTTGACAGCAGATGAATTTACCAATCTGAAAGAGTATTATCTCGGTCAGTTGAAAACAGAAACTCCAAATACACCATCGCAATTGTATGGCTATGCGCTGTATCAGTTTAAAGAGAATCAATATGAGCAGGCGTTACACACTTTGGATAAAATAGAGCCTGATGCCAGTGTTAAACACTTGGTTGATTCCTTGGCAGTAGAAATATGGGCTAAAATTGACCCTCTACAGGCCAAACAAAAAATAGATGAATTGTTAAAGTGGAACAGCGATAACGATACGGTATTGGAAACAACAGCCGAGATTCTGTTGCGCTCCAAGTCATTGGACTGGATTGATCAGGCCATCAAAAACATTCGCAAACTGGTGATTTCACAGCCTGATAACCCCCATTTTTACGATTTATTGGCGATTGCTTACTACAATGCATTAAAACCCGTGCAAGCTGGAAATGCCATGGCCAGAAAGGAGCATTTAATGGGGCGTAATTATCGTGCGGTAAGAATTTTGCGCAATTTGAAAAAGGATGAAGGCATGGATTATTACCAGTCAGCAGAAATCAATGCGTTGATTGCAGAATATGAACCATTGATCACTGAAAAAGAACGACAGGCTGAAATTGCGGCTGACAGAGGTATCGACAAGCGTTAATAATAAGGTTTACGTCTGCATTTTATTTTGAATTATGGTTGGTTTTTGATTACAATGCGCGATTAGCTTTAAATAAGTGGAAATATTATGGCACGAGTCACAGTAGAAGATTGTTTGGAAAAAGTACCTAATCGTTTTGATTTGGTGTTGATGGCTGCCAAACGTGCACGTTTGATCGCCAATGGACAAGAGCCTATGGTTGAAGAAGAAAACGATAAACCAACAGTTTTGGCTTTGCGTGAAATTGCTGATGAAAAGATCAATGATGAAGTTTTGGCTGAATTAGAACTGGAAGCCAAACGCGCCAGAGAGTTGGAAGCATGGAATGCTGCAGCCGAAACTCAAGACAATGAAGACGCAGAGTAGCGCTTTATCCTTCCAAGATTATTGTAAAAGGTACTGGATGTGAGTGAGTTGTCATTCACATCCAAAACCATGAGCCACAAGGCGGTACAAGCCGCTTTCAAACTGCTCAAAGAAAAAACCAACACCTACCTCAAACCCGAAGAAAAGGCCGAATTAAGAAAAGCGGTTCATTATGGTGCGGCTGCCCATGAAAAGCAAATTCGTAAATCGGGAGAACCCTACATCACGCACCCCATTACTGTCGGTACGATACTGGCAGAATTGCGGGTAGATATAGATACCTTGATCGCGGGTATATTGCATGACACCATAGAAGACACTGAAGTGACTTATGCGGATCTATGTGAACAGTTTAATCAGGACATTGCCAATTTGGTTGAAGCGGTTACCAAGTTGGATAAACTTAAATTTCGCAACCTGAAAGAAGCGCAGGCAGAAACCTTTGTCAAAATGTTGTTTGCCATGGCCAATGACATTCGGGTCATCATCATTAAATTGTCAGATCGTTTACATAACATGCGAACCATTGCAGCCATGAGCACCAATGGACAAAGAAGAATTTCACGGGAAACCCTGGATGTTTATGCGCCGATTGCAGAACGTATGGGTTTAAAAAGCATCCAGCATGAATTGGAAGATCATGCCTTTAAAGCGTTGCATCCCAATCAGTACAAAACGATATATGATGCTTCAGTAAAAATTTCAGGTAACCGCAAAAAAGCTGTAGAGAAAATCCGCAAAAACATCGAAAAGGCACTGCTTGAATCAGGCATGCCCGCAGAGGTGACGGGTCGCCAAAAATCTCCATACAGCACATATAAAAAAATCAAATCCAAACAAGTGGATATTGAAGAAATTCATGACTTGTTTGGGGTTAGAATCGTGGTCAAGGAGCTACCTCAGTGTTACCTCGCCCTGGGCGTGATTCATAATCTATATCCGCCCAATGAAAATGGTTTCAAAGATTACATCGCCGTGCCCAAACTGAATGGTTATCAATCGATCCATTCGGTGGTAACTGGTCCTTTTGGCATGAAGTTGGAAGTGCAGATCCGTACAGAAGAAATGGATCAAGTTTCTGAAGCTGGGGTGGCAGCACATTGGCTTTACAAGCATAAAAATGCCCAACAAACCAAGTCTTTAACCAAAGCACGCAGTTGGCTAAACTCATTGTTAAAATTACAAAAAGATTCGGCCAGTTCCTTGGAGTTTTATGAAACCCTCAAAGGGGATTTGGGTAATGATGAGATTTATGTGTTTACCCCAAAAGGCGATATTGTACAATTGCCTATCAAATCTACCGTATTGGATTTTGCCTTTTCGATTCACACTTCGGTGGGTGCCCATGCAGAAAGTGCCACTGTAAACAGTAATTCGGCTACACTGTCACAAGTATTGGATACAGGTGATACTGTTTCTATTAAAACTACTAAAGGAATCACGGTGAGTGCTGAATGGTTACGCATCGTGGTAACCAGTAAGGCACGCACTGCTATTCGCAAAGAACTCAAGGACATCAAGGATGAAGATGCCCTGGTACTCGGCCATCGGATGTTAGACCGCGCACTTGATACTTATGGCTACAGTTTTGAAAAGTTGGATCCTAAGATGATTGGTCGGGTGCTTAAACATTATCAGTTAAATAGCATGGATGAGTTGCTAAAAGCATTCGCTTATGGTGAATTGTTGCCATCAATTGCGGCGAAAAAACTGATGCCGTTAATGAAACAAAGAAAGTTGGATAAAGAATATCAACCCAAAGAGTCGCTTGATATTGATGGTACTGAGGGGTCCATTGTTAATTACCCTAATTGTTGTATGCCTATACCGGGTGATGACATTACTGGTTATTTAAGTCCGTCAAAAGGTGTAGTGATTCATCGCAGTGGTTGCATAAATCTTTATGAAACCTTGAAAAGTGCTCCTGAACGTAAGGTTTATTGTCGATGGAATGTGAACACTACTGGTGTTTTTCGAACCATGTTACAGGTCAATGTGGTGAATCGGACGGGTGTATTGGCTAATTTGGCTTCAGTCATAGCTGGTGAAGAAGTGAATATTGTCACCATTGACCAAAAAGATAAAGATGCTGGGTTTTCTGAGCTGAAATTCACTGTTCAAGTGGAGAACATCCGCCATATGCAAAATCTAATGGATCAATTACGCAGTCATAAAGAAGTATTGGATATAGAACGAGTTTATCATGAAAAAAATAATTAACACTGAAAAAGCCCCTGCGGCAATCGGCACCTACTCACAAGCCATAGTTCATGGCAACACCTTATATACCTCAGGCCAAATTCCCATCAATCCAGCCACTGGTGAAATGCTACCCGCTGAGTTTCAAGCGCAAGCACATCAGGTATTTAAGAACCTTGCTGCCATTGCTGAAGCTGCCGGTACATCACTACAAAATGCCATCAAACTTAATGTGTTTTTACAAGATCTTGAAAACTTTGTTGCCTTGAATCAAATCATGGGCGAATACATCCAAGAGCCATACCCCGCACGAGCCGCTGTTCAAGTCGCTAGATTGCCCAAAGATTCATTGATAGAGATTGATGCCATCATCGCTGTGAGTTAATTAGCCGCAGCAGCGGTCATTCATTTAATTTTCAGTCGGAAGACGCATTCATTTTCAAGAACAAAGTAATTGGCTTGGTAAGTTGTAATTAAGGTGTCTTATTTGCCTTCGTCTATACTTTGGATAGAAAACGACTTCGCAAGACTTTTTGTAATCAAAGGCTCGATCCACTGATTCATTATTTTCATCAATCAGTTCGGCAGATAGCTTCGTTCCAAAGCCAAAAACTTTTCATATGACATATATCACCTCTAAGTCGGTGGCCAATTTCACTGTACCACTACATTGTGTAATTTAATTGAACTGTTGAACTGTTGTTTTACGTAATATGTATCACATACTTATACCTTACTGGAGTAAAGTAATGAAAAAAACATCCCTTTATACCATTACATTAAGTCTTCTATTAGCTACGGTGTTTGCTGCTAATTCTTCGGTCTATATTAATGAGAACCAAAAAGGTGAGGTGCTATTATTTCCCTTTTATACTGTAGTTAATGGGCTTAATACGCTCATTAGCATTAATAATACACAAGGTGATAAGGCCATTAAAGTAACTATAAGAGAAAGTAAGGAATCTGCACGATTGCTTTCATTTAATCTTTTTCTAAAAAGTAATGATACATGGACGGGTGCATTAACTGAACAAGCTGGTAAAGTGTTTTTGTTAACTTCAGACAAATCCTGTACTTCTCTGGGGCATACCTTGCCTTTAACCCAGGAGTTGCTCACATTTGAATTGGACCCAGATGAACTTTTAACAATCCAAGAGCGCTTAGAGAGAATGGAAATTGGTTCAATTGAGGTTTTTGAAATGGGCTCTGTTGTCGAAAATGATAACTTTTTACATGAAGGCATTAGGGATAATGCTTGTGAGTTCTTGTTAGAGCAATATGCTATTGGCGGTCAGTGGGGTGATGATTTAAACAATGGTACGGTATTTGCTCCAGTAAGTGGTGGTTTGCATGGGTCAGCAACAGTCATTGATGTTGAAAATGGGTTCTCATTTGATACACCGGTGCTACATTTTGATAATTTTTATCCAGAGGGAACTGTTTTTCATACCAGACCCGAAGATGGTTTGCCAGACTTATCAAGTGGTGACACTACCAGTTTAATTATTGATGCGGGGCGTGTTTATGAGACCAGGTGGCCTACTGGTTATGAGGCCATCAGTGCTTTGTTAATGAAAAGCACAGTGGAAAATGAATTTGATGTATCTTCTGAAATTGCGGCAGTAACAGAATGGATTTACAGCTTTCCAACATTGAGGTTTTATATCAATAATGATGTACATGTCGGATCATTTGTGTTTGCTGAAAATGATAGTACAGCTTTTCGGTTTCCTTACCCATATGGTATTTATCCTAATTCGATAGGAGTAGGTGGGGATGGTGGTCAATCCGACAGTATGCATGATCGGGAAGGTTTTTCAATGAACCCATATATAGGTTGTGGTATTATCTGCCCTCCAGCGACTCGTTTATATTTAAGTTCATCGTTAATAATACAGAGTTTTGTTAATACAACTGATGAAGAGTGGTGGAAAGGACATAGCCTATTGGGAGGTAGCTACTCAAAAGGTAATATATTTGTGTCGAATTTTAATGCATTTGAATTAGATGATTCACGTTATTTCACTGGTAAAATGCAGCTTCGCCTTGCTGAAGGTAATTATTCCGCCCCAACATTAAGAGGTGTTGACGTTCATACCAACCAGCCAGTTGAGTACCAAGGCTTGCCAGTAACCGGTTTTGCCTTTTACAGATACGTCAATGCCAATGCACAACCAGGGTTGTTGGCTAATTATGCCACCACAAAACCACATTATGGTGATCACAGTATTAAAGAGACTAATGATTGATATTTTAGTCAGCCAGTTGAAAGTGAAATTAAGAAAAATTGGAGGCGGAGAAAAATTTGTTACAAACATTAAACTAGGTGTCAAACTGGGTGGCCTAATCAAAGGATTGAGCCTTAAGTTTAGTGGAATTTAATTAAATTCAAGGCAGACTTTGAGCGTAAAGTTCGATGGGTTCGGGGTTTGTTTGGGAATTCAGTGTTTTGTCAAAATTAAGCCGAGTTAGACTGTATCGCCTGATAGCGAAGTAGGTTTTAACTGTTAGGTTTAGGCTATTCCAGTTGTGGCTTGAGGGTGATTCCAAGCGTCCATTTGCGTTTGGTTTTGCTAGTAAACTCCTTGAGTTGCTCAGCGGTTCCAACGGCGGAGAATCCGATGGATTTAAAGCCTTTTAATTCACGCATGATGGTACAAAGCAAGCGCTTCTTTTGCTGAGATAAAACCTCGCTTACTCGTCCATAAGACTTTTAGTTAACTAAGTTGCCTGTTTGGATTGATGCGGATTACCACGCATTGCCATTTCACTTGCGATGAGATCAGCCGTGTCCTTAACCGTGATTATTTGCACAGTAGTTGCTGAAGTGATTACCCGGTTATCTAATGGTACTCTGATTGAGGTTGATGCGATTATTGCCGTGAGTGAATAGCGCAAGTATACTTGGTGGTCATGGAATTGACTGAACTTAAAGGCATTGGCAAGAATACGGCTGAAAAATTATCGCAGTTGGGTATTGATGGCGTCATGGATTTGCTGTTTCATTTGCCGTTGCGTTATGAGGACAAGACCAAAATCACGCCCATCGAAGACCTGATAGGGTTCAGTTATGCGCAGATTGAAGGTGAAATCGTTAAATCCTATGTGACTCAAGGTCGTCGGCCGATTCTGGTTTGTGAGGTGGATGATGGCACGGAGGTCATGCAACTTAAATTTTTTAACTTTTATTATTCGCAAAAAATCAAAATGAGCAGCGGTTTGCGTATACGTGCTTATGGGGAAGTTAGGCATGGTATGTACGGCATGGAAATTATTCATCCAGAGTTTTCCTTGGGTGAAAAGCAGCCAGCTTTGGCCAAATCACTCACTCCTATCTATCCTAAATCTGAAGGTATTTCGCAAAAACTGTTACAAAAGGCCACTGCACAAGTGGTTGAATTATTAAGAAAAGGTGGATTTGATTTACAGGAGTTACTTCCAGCTGATTGGTTGGTAAAACATCAGATGCCGACTTTATTTGATGCTTTGTTGTTTGTACACCAGCCGCCACCGGATGCCGATGTCAGCAAGCTGTTGGATCAAACGCATCCGGCACAACAACGCTTGAAAATCGAAGAAATTCTGGCTCACTTTTTGGCTATGCATCAGGCCAGAAGCGCGGTTGAACAATTATATGCTGAGGCTTTGCCGATTAAAGATACACAACGTAAAAAGCTGTTGGCGAGATTGCCTTTTCAATTAACAGATGCACAAAACAGGGTGGTCACTGAGATTCATGAGGATATGGCAAGAAATCATCCGATGCAGCGATTGGTGCAAGGTGATGTCGGTAGCGGTAAGACAGTGGTGGCGGCTTTGGCCATGCAGGCCGCACTGTCACATGGTAAACAGTCGGTGATGATGGCGCCGACAGAAATATTGGCTGAACAGCATTTAATCACGTTGAAAGAATATTTTCCCGATGAAAATCTGGTATTTTTATCCGGTAAAGCCAAAGGGCTGCATCGGGCTGAGATATTAGGGCAAATTGCAAAAGAAGCTCGAATCATCATTGGCACCCATGCTTTATTTCAGGCTGATGTCGAATACCATGACTTGGCTTTGGTGATCATTGATGAGCAGCATCGTTTCGGTGTTCACCAACGTTTAAAGCTCAAACAAAAAGGTCAAACCGACCACAACATGCCGCATAATCTGATCATGACCGCCACACCGATTCCACGGACATTGGCACAAATAGCCTATGCCAACCTGGATATTTCGGTGATTGATGAACTGCCGCCCAACCGTAAAGTCATCAACACCCTGTTACTCGACAACCAAAAAATGCCGCAATTGGCCGATCGCATTCGTCATGCCTGTGAACGCGGAGAACAAGCCTATTGGGTGTGTACGTTGATAGAAGAATCAGAGCATTTGCGGGCCAAGGCTGCGGAAGATACTTTTGTAGCGTTAAAAGAGTGGTTTCCGGATATGGAAATTGGCTTAATTCATGGTCGTTTGAAAAGCGAGGAAAAACAGCTCATAATGAATCGCTTTAAGGCCAATGAAATTCAATTGTTGATTGCCACTACGGTCATCGAGGTCGGTGTTGATGTGCCTAATGCCAGCCTGATGGTGATAGAAAACGCTGAACGTTTGGGTTTATCCCAATTGCACCAATTACGTGGCCGGGTAGGGCGTGGCAATCGCCAAAGTCACTGTGTTTTGATGTACCAATCACCATTGACAGAAAATGCCCAAATCCGCCTGCAAACCATGCGCGAAACCAACGATGGTTTTAAAATTGCTCAGCAAGACCTTAAGCTGCGAGGTCCTGGTGAAATCCTCGGTACCCGGCAAAAAGGCAGTATGGAGTTCCGCTTTTCCAATCCAGAACAAGATGCTCAATTGTTTGAACAAGCCAAAATCATGGCCAAAGAATTACTCAAGAACCAACCGGGCATCTGCAAAAAAATTATCCTTCGCTGGCAAAAGCAAGCCAAAGAACTGGCCAAGGTTTAAAGAAATGATTTAGTGCGTTTGAACATAAATTACATTATAGAAGTTAAATACAAATTGAATTGAAACAATATTTAAAATGATGTACATTTAGATTGCAATTTAATTTAAGGAAAAGTTCAATGGAAGCATCAAGCATCAAGCATCAAGCATCAAGCATCAAGCATCAAGCATCAAGCATCAAGCATCAAGCATCTTGTCTTGTTATTATCGTTAATACCTCAACTCGTTTTTGCCATTCCACCAGATCAGGCCAATCCAGGTGAGCATGCAGCGGTGGTCATCAGTGAATTAAACTTACCTGATCATGTTTACGACCGGGTGGTTGCCAATCATTATGGCGCGGTTCTGGATACAAAGCCTGTCAGATTAAACAAAAATTCGTTCAAAAAGATTTGGTTGGAAAATGAACAACGTTACCTGAATGCAGATTCAAAAGCATTGGTGGGACAGTTTGTTAATTTGCCTTTGTTGGCGGGTGAAGTCATTCGACTGAATGTTGAAAAAGTAGAAATGT